>CAZPXE010000035.1:0-15134 GCA_964590545.1 uncultured Rhodobacterales bacterium
CGTTCCGCGACTTGGCGCAAGGCGGCCGGGGCCGGGCGCGGGCCGGATTGGATCAGGGCCTCTTGGAAGGCCACATAGCCGCCTTGCAGCCGCGCAGCTTCCACGGCGCGGGCGATAATGTGCGAAGCGGGGCGCAGCAGCGGCAATTCATGCCACGCGATGGTGATTGGCGGCGTGCCCGCTCTGCGCCGCTGAACCAAGCGCGCGAACAGAGGTTTACAGAAAGGACAGAATGGATCGGAAAAGTAAGCCAGCGGCACATGAGCAGAGCGGCGCGTGTCGCGGAAGACTGCCGCGTCCAGATCGGCGGCGGAGAATGGCTCGTATTGCGGTTGATCCAGCCCCAGCAGCATCGGATCAAACCCGCCGCTGATCTGGCCAGACATCGCAAAAGACCAGCCGGGCGCGGTCTTGATCGGCACAAATTCAGGCATCTGTGGTCGCACGCCCCAGACCTGCCAAGCGCCCGCAATCCCGGCGAGGCCGCCCAGCACCAGCAGGTTGCGGCGGCTCAGCCCCATGTTACAAGCCCGCTTGCGTTCCCCGGCGCGGCGGGGTCAACTGCGCGCGTTTGCGTCCCAAGATAAAGGCTCGTTTCCATGTCAAAACCCTCTTCGGTGCGTGACTACATCCGTACCATCGTCGATTTCCCCCATGAAGGGATCATGTTCCGCGATGTGACCACGTTGTTTGCCGACCCGCGCGGATTCCGCATGGCGGTGGACCAGATGTTGCACCCTTTCGCAGGCGTGCCAATTGACAAGGTCGTGGGGCTGGAAGCGCGCGGGTTCATCCTTGGCGGTGCGATTGCGCACCAATTGTCGGTCGGTTTCGTTCCGATCCGCAAAAAGGGCAAGCTGCCCGGCGCGACGATTTCCGAAGCCTACACGCTGGAATATGGCGAAGCGGTGGTTGAGGTGCATGATGACGCCATTCAAGCCGGGGAGCGCATTTTGGTGGTGGATGACCTGCTCGCCACCGGCGGGACGGCAGAGGCCGGGATCAAGCTGGTCGAACGCTTGGGCGGAGAGATTGTCGCCTGTTCCTTTGTAATCGACTTGCCCGACTTGGGCGGGCGCAAGCGGCTCGAAGCGATGGGCGTTGATGTACAGGCGCTGTGCGCGTTTGAGGGGGACTAAGCCCCTGTCGCCCTGAGCACCGCGCCGGGGTTCATAATGCCCATCGGGTCTAGCGCTGATTTGATTGCGCGCATGGCGGCGAGTTTGACCGGATCGCCATAGCGCTCAAGGTCATCGACCTTCAGCCGCCCGATCCCATGCTCGGCGCTAACCGACCCGCCCATCTGATGCACCAGATCATGCACCGCGCGCTTGATCTGGTCGCGCTCGGCTATGTGATCCTGACGCGAGCGGCCCGGCTGGGGGAAGACATTGTAATGCAGGTTGCCGTCGCCCACATGGCCAAAACAGTTGATGCGGAAATCGCCGATCCCGGAGATCACCTCCCCGCCCTGTTCGATGAACGCTGGCAAAGCGCCCAAAGGCAGCGAAATATCGTGGCTTGAGATGGAACCGATGCGGCGATTGGCTTCGGGCAGATGTTCGCGCACCGACCAGAATTGTGCAGATTGGGTTTGTGATTGGGCGATCACACCGTCGGTCACAAGGGCGTCTTCCATGGCGCTTTCCAACAGCCGCTCCAGCCCTTCGCCCACGTCTTGACCAACGGGCAGGCCAATCTCCAGCAACACGCACCATTCCGGCAGCGCATCGAAGGGCAGACGTATGTCTGGCAGAGTTTCGGCAAGGAAATCAAAGCCCTGACGGTGCATCAATTCAAACGCACTCACCCCGTCGCCTAACACGGCGCGGGCGCGGGCCAACAGGCCAAGCGCTGCCTCGGGCGACGGCACCACCAGCAGCGCGGTGCCCCGTGCAGCGGGGCGGGGGAAGAGTTTCAGGGCGGCAGCGGTGATAATGCCAAGCGTGCCTTCGGCCCCAATCAGCAGGTTGCGCAGATCGTAGCCGGTGTTGTCCTTGCGCAATCGGCTCAACCCGTGCCAGACCTGCCCATCGGGCAACACCGCTTCCAGCCCCAGACATAAATCGCGCGCATTGCCATAGCGCAGCACGCCCGTGCCGCCTGCATTGGTTGCCAGATTGCCACCGATCCGCGCGGTGCCCTCTGCGGCCAGCGAGAGCGGGAACAGCCGATCCACCTCCGTCGCTGCGGCTTGCACATGGGCAAGGATCACACCGGCCTCACATACGATCACATTTTCCGCCGGGTAGACCTCGCGCACAGTGTTCATGCGCTCCAGCGAGATCAGCAGGGGCGCAGGTCCATCGGGCCGGATTTGACCGCCGACCAGCCCGGTACCACCGCCATAGGGAACCACGGGGACACGGGCTGCGGAAGCCTCACGCACCAGCGTGGCGACCTGCTCGGTGCTGCGCGGCAGAGCCAGCAGACCGACCTGCCCGGCCCAACGCCCGCGCGGCTCTTCGGTATAGCGCGGCTCGGGCAAGCGGAAGATATCGGGCGCATCCAGCGCGGCCTCAAGCCGGGCGCGGAATTGGTCGTCAGCGGGATTGAGTTTCATGCGGGTGTGGTGACGCAAAGTTCCGGCGCGCGCAACCGGCTATTGCGCATCCCGCAGCCACGCCGGGCGCAGCACCATGATCGTGGGCCGCGACGGCAAGCGCGAGAGCGACACGTCGAGCGACGGGCCCTCCAGTTCGACCACCGCAAACTCATCGCGCATCCCGTCGATAAAGGCGTCCAGCGTCAACTCGCCAAACCAATGCATCGGGATCACAATCGACGATTTGAACCGCTTGATAATCCGCATCATCGTCGGCAAATCGACCGTCATCCCGCCATCCACCGCCGCCATCACCACATCGAGCCGCCCGATCGCGGCGTATTGTTCCGCCGTCGGCTCGTGATGCAGATGGCCAAGATGGCCGATGCACAGCCCGCCCATCTCAAAGATAAAAATCGAATTTCCCTTCGGCTCCGCCCCGCCCCCAAAGCGGCTGCGGATATCGGTGGGCACATTGCGGATCAGCACTTCGCCCAGATCAACGCGGTGCGTGATGCCAGTCCCAAAGCCCTCGCCCCAACCGGGTAGCACATGAGGGATCGCGGGGTCGGGAAAGGCGGTCCAATGGGTTTCATGCGCTTTGTTCATCGTGACGACGTCGGGGATCATGTTCACATTGCCGATGAAGCCTGTGTAATCCGTGACCATGTTCAGCCCGCCCGCGCTGCGCAGCAGGAAGGAGGCGTGGGCGACATAATGGATACGCACCGTGTTTTCGGGCAGCGGGGCGGTCCAACTGGCTTTTTGGATGTATTCCATCCCCGGCGCGGCGTCGGCCAGTGCGATGCAATGGCTCGGCGGACGCTCAGCACTACGGTCTTCTTGCGCGGCGGCAGGGTGCGGGGTCAGCAGGCCTGCAAAGACGAAGAGCGCTGCATAAGTTGCAGATTTGAAACTCCGCCAGGACAGAAAAATATCGCGCATAAGGCCCCCAAACATCCGTTCGATACCACGAAGGATAGCCCAGAGCGCCCACGGTTCAAATCAAAGCCGCGTCAATTCCCCTCGGCCCGCCCACGCCGGTCATTGCGCAGCGAGGCGTAAAGCACATGGTTCCGCCAGCGACCGTCAATCTGTAGGTAGCTTTGCGCCACGCCCTCATACTTGAACCCGCAGCTTTCCAGTAGCTTGCGCGAGGGGTCATTTTCCGGCAGGCAGGCCGCTTCAATCCGGCTCAGATCCAGCCGTGTGAAGGCATGATGCACCATCGCCAAGATCGCCTCGCGCATATAGCCCTGCCGCGCATGGGCCGCGCCGGTCCAATAGCCCAGCGTGCCTGATTGCGAGGGGCCGCGCCGGATATTGTCCAGAGTGATCGCGCCCAATAGCACCTCATCCTCGCGCCGGATCAGGAACAGCGGCACAGCGGAGCCCGTGTTGATCGAGCGTTGCGACCAGTAAACCCTGTTGGTGAAGGCCTTTCGTGTCAGGTGGTCCGAGGCCCATGACGGCTCCCACGGGACCAGATGCGCTTGCGAGGCGGTGCGCAGTGCAACCCATGGGCGGAAATCCGAATGGGCCGGCGGGCGCAGGGTCATGCGCTCGGTCTCAATGCGGATTTTCCTGCGGGGCAGCAGCATCAGGCAGCGCGGCGCTCCTGCAAGGCGGCCAGCGTCGGCGCGCCGTCAATCGGACCGTACAGCGCCAACGCCGCCGGAGCCTGAAGCGCCAGACGCTGCGCAAAGTCGCGCACATCGCCTGTGGTCACAGCATCAATCCGCGCCACGGTTTCCGACAGATCCGGCACCCGGCCCCAAATCTGGATCATCCGCGCCATCCGCTCGGCCCGGTTCGACGGGCTTTCCAGCCCCATCAGCAGCCCGGCTTTCATCTGCGTGCGCGCGCGTGCGACTTCTGCGGGCGAGGTGTCATCCGCCATGCGCTTCATCTCATCAATCGTGACGCCCGCAAGTTCCGGCAGTTGATCACCCGAAGTGCCGGAATAAATCGTCGTCATCCCGGTGTCGGAATAGGCCCCGGTCTGCGCGAAAATCGTATAGCATAGCCCGCGCTTTTCCCGGATTTCCTGGAACAGGCGCGAGGACATGCCACCGCCGAGGATCGAGGAATAGACCTGCGCCACGTAAATCTCATCCGACAGGTAGCCGGGGGATTCGAAGGCCAGTGCAAAATGGGCCTGTTCCAACGCTTTGACATTACGCGTCTCGCCGCCTTGGAATGTGGCCGCGTCGAAGCTGTTTTGCGACCGAGGTGTCATGCCGCCGAACATCTGCTCAGCCAGCTTGCACAGCGCGTCATGGTCAACCGCACCGGCCGCCGACAGGATCATCTGCTCCGGCCCGTAATGCTCAGCCACGAATCCGGCCAGATCATCGCGCGAGAAGGCCGAGACCCGTTCCGCCGGGCCAAGGATTGTCCGTCCCATCGCTTGACCGGGATAGGCATTCTCTTGCAGCCAGTCGAAAATCACATCGTCGGGCGTATCGAGCGCTTGGCCAATCTCTTGCAAGATCACGCCACGCTCGGTCTCAATCTCAGAGAGATCAAAGGCCGGGTTCATCAGAATATCACCCAGCACATCCACCGCCAGCGGCACATCGGCTTCCAAAACGCGCGCGTAATAGGCCGTCACTTCGCGGCTGGTATAGGCGTTGATATAGCCGCCTACATCCTCAATCGCTTCGGCAATTTGCAAGGCGCTGCGCCGGTCAGTACCTTTGAACGCCATATGCTCCAGAAAATGCGCGATGCCGTTCTGCGCGGGACGTTCGTTGCGCGCGCCCGCCGTCACCCAAATCCCCACCGACGCCGAAGAAAGTCCCGGCATATGCTCAGTTACAACACGAAAGCCATTCGGCAGGGTATGGATTTGAACCGTCACGTAGAGATATTCCCTTTGATATGTGCCATCAGCGCTTGCAGGTCATTCGGGACCCGCGTGACGCGTTCTGAACGCTCATACAGGTCCGCCATACGCCCCGGCAAGGGGGGGCGAATGCCTGTCGCGGCCTGAACCGCGTCCGGGAACTTCGCCGGGTGAGCCGTGGCAAGTGTGACCATCGGCGTCGAGGAGTCGATATGCTGCGCCGCCACATGCACACCCACGGCGGAATGGGGGCACAAAAGCTCGCCCGTCCGTGCGAGGCTCGTGGTGATCTGAGCCGAGGTTTCATCCTCGCTCGCCCGGCCCGAGGTGTAGATCTCGGACAGAGCCTGCATCGCGCCTTGGCTGATCTCAAAACCGCCAGCCATAAGCTCTTCCATCAGTTGCGCCACCGCCCCGCCATCGCGGCCATAGGCGTCGAACAGCGCGCGTTCGAAATTGGACGAGACCTGAATATCCATCGACGGGCTGATCGACGGGATCGTGTCACCCTTGTGATAACCCTGCCCCGACAGCGCGCGGTGCAGAATGTCGTTCTGGTTTGTTGCCACCACCAGCTTTTCTATCGGCAGGCCCATCTGCCGCGCGATATAGCCCGCGAATATGTCCCCGAAATTGCCCGTCGGCACAGTGAAAGAAACCTTGCGCTGCGGCGCGCCCAGCGAGGTGGCGGAACTGAAATAGTACACAACCTGCGCCAGTACCCGCGCCCAGTTGATCGAATTGACCCCGGCCAGCTTAACGCCATCGCGGAACTCAAAATCGTTGAACATCGCTTTCAGCGCCGCTTGGCAATCGTCGAAATCCCCGTCTAACGCCAACGCGTGAACGTTCTTGGCGGTTGGCGTCGTCATCTGCCGCCGCTGCACCTCTGACACGCGGCCATGCGGGTAGAGGATGAACACATCCACATTATCGAGGCCCTGAAACGCCTCAATCGCCGCCGACCCGGTATCGCCCGAGGTCGCGCCCACGATCGTCACCCGGTCGCCCCGCCGCCCTAACGCTGCTTGAAACAGCTGGCCGATCAGTTGCATCGCGAAGTCTTTGAACGCCAGCGTGGGGCCGTGGAACAGCTCCAGCAGGAAATGATTCTGATCCAGTTGCACCAGCGGCGCGCGCGCATCATGGCCGAAGCTGGCATAGGCCTTGTGGATCAGCCCCTTGAATTCGTCATCGGTGAACGTGTCACCAATGAACGGGCGCATGACCGTATACGCAATCGCCTCATAGGGCTGGCCCGCCATCGCCGCGATATCGTCATGGGAGAGTTGCGGAATCGTCTCCGGCACGTACAGCCCGCCATCGCGCGCAAGGCCTGACAGCATCGCCTCTTCAAAACTCAAAACCGGCGCTTGGCCACGTGTGGAGACATAGTGCATCGGTGCGTCCCGAAAGTGTTTCTTCAGGCGGTTGGGTACGCCTCAGACGGCGCGGGGTCAACTGTGCGAAAGCGCGCTTGGGCTTATGTGTTGCGCCCGCGGCGAAGCGCGAAAAGCGCGGTCATTCCCGTCCAGATGACGGCGAGCGAGAACCACGTGATTGCATATTGCAGATGGTCATTGGGAATGCCCGCGGTATCGACCGGCCAAGGGGTTGCGCCCAGCGGTGGCTTGGTGGGGTCGCGCAGAACCACAAGCACCGGCTCGGTGCCAAGCGTTTCGGCCAGCGCTGGAACATCGCGCGCATACCAAAGACCCTTCGCCAGATCCGGCTCGGGCGTGAAACTATCCGCCTCAATCGGCCAGTCGAGATTACCCGTCAGCGCAACTGGGCCTACCGGCAAGGGCGGCAATTCCATGTCCGCAGGGGTCCAGCCGACATCAATCAGGACCGCCCCGCCCTGTTCGGTGTCGAAAGCCGCAATATGCCGATAGACAGCGCCCGTGTGGCGGCGCGAGGCGAGCATGCGCGCGGTCTCAGGGCGGAATGTGCCGGTGAGTGTGACAGGCAGGTAGCGATCCGCCTCCGGGTCCGGCTGCACGGGCAGTGGCACCGGCGCTTCGACTATGCGCGCGTCGATATCCGCCAGCAGCCCCTGTTTCCACGCCAGCCGTTGCACCTGCCATGTCCCGAGATACAGCAGGATCGCCAGACCGCCCGCACCGATCATCAGAGCAAAGAGAAGGCGATTCATGATGGCGTCTCCGGGCTTATTGAGCTTGGTGTGTACCTACGTGATTTGCCGCCTTAGGCAAGAGCGCGCGCCTTGATTTGCAAAGTTGATCCGCAAAGAAAAACGCCCGGCGCGAAGGCCGGGCATTTCGAACTCTCAGAGCGCTTTGGCTCAGGTGACCACTGCAACGCCGTAGATGTAGACGGCGAAGAACAGGAACAGCCAAACAACATCCACAAAGTGCCAGTACCAGGCAGCGGCTTCAAAGCCGACATGCTGCTTGGCCGTGAAATGGCCTTTCTGGGCGCGGAAGTAGCACACAAGAAGGAAGATCGTGCCAATGACCACATGCATACCGTGGAAGCCTGTCGCCATGAAGAAGGCAGAGTAGAACTGATCGCCACCGAATTCCCAGCCCTCATGCAGAAGGTGGTTATACTCGTAAGCTTGCAGGCAGGTGAAAAGAACACCAAGGATCACGGCCACCAGCAGGCCCTGGGTGACGTCCTTGCGCGGGCCACCATGTACCAGCGCATGGTGTGCCCAAGTAACGGCACAGCCAGAGAGCAGCAGGATCAATGTGTTGATCAGCGGCAAATGAAACGCGTCAACCGGGTAGATTTCAGGCGGCGTGTACTCAGACCCGGCATAGTTCTGCATCGGGTAAATAGCCGGCTTGAAGAACGACCAGAACCACGCAACGAAGAACATCACCTCGGACATGACGAACAGGATGAAGCCGTATTTCAACCCGATCTGCACCACCGGTGTGTGATCAATGCCACCTTCGCCTTCGCCGACCATCTCTGACCACCAAGCGAACATGACGTACAACACCGCGGTGAAGCCGATCAGGAACAGCCACGGGCCGTTGTCGTGCATCCAAAGCACTGCGCCGAACAGCATGAAGAACGCCCCAAGTGCGCCCACTAGCGGCCAGATTGAGGGGTTCAGAATATGATAGTCGTGGTTCTTGTCATGTGCCATGGGGTCAGGTTCCCTTATCGTCTTGGCTTAGTTCTGTTGGCTTGTGTCTATCGGGCCGCCCAAGGCCGCATAGTCCTCGGGCATGTCGATTTGGTAAAAAGTGTAGCTGAGCGTGATCGTGTGCACGTATTTTGAATCGCGGTCTTCTACGATCTCAGGGTCCACATAGAAAGTCACCGGCATCTGCACCCGTTCGCCGGGTTGCAGCACCTGCTCTTCAAAGCAGAAACAATCGATCTTTGTAAAGAAACCACCGGCTTCATATGGCGCCACGTTGTAGCTGGACGAACCCGCGATAGGTTTATCGGTCGGATTATAGGCCTCGTAAAAGGCCAGCGCGGTTTCACCAATGCGCAACTCCATCTCTCGCGCGACGGGCTTGAATTCCCAAGGCATATCCCGCTCAAGCGAGGCATCGAAACGGATCTTGATGGTCTGGTCAAGGATGCGATCCGCGCCATCTGCCGAGAGCAATGGTGTACCGCCGAAGCCTGTGACCCGGCAGAACCAGTCATAAAACGGAACTGAAGCCCATGCGAGGCCGCCCATCACGAAAACAAGGCTCAGCGTTTGCGCGACAGTCCGCGCAGGGCCGGTGAGGGACGGGAAAAGCTTCACGATGAGGCCTCCGACGTGGTCGCGGGAGTCTCAAAATCGCCGCGCGCGACCTTCACGAAAGTCAGTGCGAAGACGAGTACGATGAAACCCACAAGCAGCAGGCTCACGCCGATATTGCGGCCCCGGCGGCGGCGGTGCAGGTCATGTTCGCGGCTCAGAGCCATCCCCAGCCTCCCAAGCCCCATGGCTTCAATACGGCTTCGGCAAGGATCGCGCCGAAATGCAGGAAAAGATAAAGCAGCGAGAGTTTGAAGAACGACTTCTCAACCGCGTAGTTGTCCGCCTCAGCCACGACCTCGTCGCGGCGCCAGATATCGAAAGCACCCTTCAGGAACAGCCCATTCAGGATCACAGCCGCCGTCAGGTAGATCGGCCCGCCGATAGAGGTCGCAGCTGCGGCGACCGCCAATGCGAACAGCAGGATCGTGTAGACCAAAATATGTACCCGCGTGGACTTGCGCCCATGCGTCACGGTCAGCATCGGCACACCAGCGTCGTCGTAATCCGAACGCATGAAGAGCGCCAAAGCCCAAAAATGCGGAGGCGTCCACATGAAAATCAGCGCGAACATCAGCCACGCTTCTATCGTCACCTCGCCAGTGACGCAGACCCAGCCGATCATCGGAGGAAAGGCACCTGCCGCGCCGCCAATCACAATGTTCTGTGGGGTGGAGCGCTTAAGCCACATCGAGTAGATCACAGCGTAGAACACTATGGTGAAGGCCAGAAGGCCAGCCGCCAGCAGGTTCGTCGCCAAGCCCAGCATGATCACCGAAAGCCCCGACAGGCCCACGCCCAGCGCCAGCGCTTCGCCCGGCTCAACCTTGCCGGCGGGGATCGGACGTTTCGCAGTGCGGCGCATTACGGCGTCGATATCCGCGTCCCACCACATATTCAGCGCGCCCGAGGCACCGGCACCAATGGCGATGAACAGAATCGCTGCAAAGGCTTCGACCGGGTGCAACGCGCCCGGCGCAGCCAGCAGGCCGACCAGAGCGGTGAACACCACCAAAGACATCACGCGCGGCTTCAGCAGGGCGAAGTAATCGCCAAGCGTCGGGTCATATTCGCGTGGGATATTGGTGGCGTCGGTCATGATCTCTCCTGGCGGTCAGGCGCAGCTAGGCCGCGCCTCACAAGTGTGCTTAGTTCGATGCGACGGTCAGATCGCGCGGTTTGCCCGCATATTCCTCGATCGCGCCGTTCAGCCATGCGTCGTACTCTTCCTGGCTCACGGCTTTGACAGTGATCGGCATGTAGGCGTGATCTTTACCGCACAGCTCTGAACACTGGCCAAAATAGATGCCTTCATTGCCTTCATCGACCTTGAACCACAGCTCTGCCAGTCGGCCCGGAACCGCGTCTTGCTTCACGCCGAAGGACGGGATGGTCCATGCATGAATCACGTCCGCTGCCGTTACTTGTACCACAACGGTCTTGCCGGTCGGCACCACGACTGCTGTGTCAGTCGCAAGCAAATACTCGTCCTGAGAATAGCCGTAGTCCTCAAGTTCTTCGCGGGCGAGCAGGAAGCTCTCGAAGCCGAATTCGTGATCGACATACTCATAGCCCCAGAACCACTGGTACCCTGTCACTTTGATTGTGATGTCTGCCTCGGGAATTTCTTGCTGTTTGAACAAGATGGGCAGAGACGCAGCGCCGATCCCAACCAGAATTACGATTGGAATGACCGTCCATGCAATCTCAACCGGAGTGTAGTGGCTGAAATTCGCGGGTTTCGGGTTGGACTTGCGGTCATATTTCACAACACACCAGATCATCAGCGCTGTGACGAACAACGTGATGATCGTGATGATCACAAGCAGCATTCCGTCGAGCCACTGCAAGTCGCGTGCCAGCTCAGTGGCGGCAGGCTGAAAGCCCATCTCGCGATCCACCGGCTTGCCGATGATTTCAAGGTTATCTTGTGCCCAGATAGGCGTGGCGGCAAATAGGGCGGCCAGCGAGGCGATCCCTTTGGAAAGCTGTTTCATATGTGGTCCTGATCTTATGATCACTGTTGGCTACTGACGCACGACGTCCCGCGTTGCCCGGGTTCACGCCGTGTTCCATTGTATTCTGGCCAGCTTAGAACCATATTCTGAACTCAAGATAAAGAGAAACAGGTTGCGTCAAACGGACGCTTTAGTCGTAACTCACGCCGATCACCCAACGCAAAACAGGAACGCATCGCATGACCGAAACGCCCTTTGATCCATTTGGCGAATCTTTGGACAAAGACGCAGCCCTTGCCAGGCTGCGCGCGGCAACTGAGGGAGCCGATGATGGCGAGTTGTTTTTGGAGCGGCGTCGGTCAGAAGCGCTTGTATTCGATGACGGGCGGCTCAAAACAGCCAGTTATGATGCCGGGACCGGTTTCGGCCTGCGCGCTGTGCGCGGCGAAGCGGTCGGCTACGCGCATTCGACACAGATCAGCGAATCTTCCCTGAAACGTGCCGCAGAAACTGTGCGTCTCGCGGTCGGCGACGGGGGCGGAACGCTTGCAGCCGCGCCGCAACCGACCAATACGAAGCTATACGTCGATGAAGATCCGATTTCCGGCGTGGAGTTCGGCGTAAAGGTTAACACCTTGCGTGAAATTGACGCCTTCGCCCGCGCGCAAGACCCGCGCGTCGTGCAAGTCAGCGCCACGATCGCCGCCAGCCATCAAGAGGTGATGATTCTCCGTCCGGATGGCCACATGGTTTCAGACAGCCGTCCGATGACCCGGCTGAACGTATCGGTAATCGTGGAACAAGACGGGCGGCGCGAAAGCGGCTCGGCGGGCGGCGGCGGGCGCTATTTGCTGGCAGATGGCGTGATGGAGCGCGCCGATTGGGAGGCGAAAACACGCGAAGCGTTGCGCGTGGCGCTGGTGAACCTGAGCGCCGAACCGGCCCCGGCGGGGATCATGGATGTGGTCCTCGGCCCCGGCTGGCCCGGCATCTTGCTGCACGAAGCGATCGGTCATGGGCTGGAGGGGGACTTTAACCGCAAAGGCAGTTCCGCCTTTGCCGGGCTGATGGGCCAACAGATTGCGGCGAAAGGTGTGACCGTTCTGGACGATGGAACCATCCCGGACCGGCGCGGCTCGATCACTGTGGATGATGAGGGCACGCCCTCTGGCAAAAACGTGCTGATCGAGGACGGCACTTTGGTCGGCTACATGCAAGACCGCCAGAACGCGCGCCTGATGGGCGTCGCCCCAACCGGCAATGGACGGCGCGAAAGCTACGCCCACGCCCCGATGCCCCGCATGACCAACACCTATATGCTCGGCGGTGATACAGACCCCAAGGATATCGTGGCCGATCTGAAAGACGGAATCTATGCCGTGGGCTTCGGCGGCGGGCAAGTCGACATTACCAACGGCAAGTTCGTGTTCTCTTGTACCGAAGCGTACCGAGTGAAAAACGGCCTGGTCGGCGCCCCCGTGAAAGGCGCGACATTGATCGGTGACGGAGCCACAGCGCTGAAACAAATCCGCGCGATTGGCAACGATATGTCTTTGGACCCCGGAATGGGCAATTGCGGCAAACAAGGGCAATGGGTGCCAGTTGGCGTCGGACAACCAAGCCTGATGATAGGCGGGCTGACGGTGGGCGGGTCTGCGGCCTAGGGCGAACGAGTGGCCCGTCGACCAGCTTGTCCTGCCTCTCTGCCCTAGTTAACGAATTGACGCGAATCTGCGTCAATTTTCGCTTTAAGATTGTCTTATTAATTAGCAGTATTCTTCCCGGTTGCATGTATGCAAGCGAGTGCTTTTCAACTTAAGTTCATTATTTCAAACACTTAAAAAAACCTCCCTCCCCAAATTTAGTGAGACTTCCGTTCATGTTCCGTTAACCATTTACGCCTAAAACTGGTGTCAGCAACAGGTTGGAGCGTGGAAATGGCCGGGGACCTCAATCCTTCTTCCACTCACCCCCCACTCCCACCCACCACGGAAGATATCCGGTTTCACCATCTCCGCCTGTTGCGTTCCCGCCGCGTTGGACCAAGCAGCTACCACCGCCTGATCGGTGAGTATGGCAGCGCCAATGCCGCACTCAAGGCCCTTCCAGACATCGCCGCGCAAGCAAGTGTGGCCCAATACGAAATTTGTCCCGAACCTGTGGTTCGCGCAGAACTGAGCTCCGGACGGCGGCTTGGGGCCGAGTTATTGATCTATGGCCATGACGGCTATCCGTCATCTCTGATGGAACTCGAAACGCCTCCCCCGGTTTTGTGGTGCCTTGGCGATACCAGCTTGCTGCATAGGCCGATGATCTCTGTTGCCGGTGCACGGAATGCCTCGGCGCTCGGCGTTCGTATGGCAACTTCGCTGGCCCGTGATCTGGGAAAAAGAGGCTACGTCACCGTATCGGGTCTTGCGCGCGGGATTGATACAGCGGCGCACAAGGCCGCATTGGAGACCGGAACAATTGCCGTGATGGCTGGCGGTGTCGACATTGTATACCCTGCTGAAAACTCAGCGCTCGCGACCGATATCGCTCGGCGCGGGCTACGCCTGTCCGAAGCCCCCCCCGGTCTGCAACCCAAGGCGCGGCATTTCCCCGCACGCAACCGCATCATCGCCGCACTGGGCCAGGCCTGCGTTTTGGTGGAAGCCGCGATGCGCTCGGGCAGCATGATAACAGCGCGCGATGCCGCGGATATGGGTCGCGACGTATTGTGTGTGCCCGGCCATCCGTTCGATGCGCGTTCAGCGGGGTGTAATCTGCTGTTACGCGATGGCGCGACACTGATCCGCGGCGCCCAGGATGTACTCGACGCTCTCTCCCCCATCGCACCGCCTACTGCGCCGCGTACATTTGATATTTTGGAGCATGGCGATCCGGTAGACACACCGCTTTCAGAACAGTCGATTGAGCAACCTGCCGCGCCACACGTTGCGTCCGTTCACGAACTGCACGCACTGATTCTAGGCGAGTTGGCGCAAGGTCCCCGCCCCTTGGAAGATGTCATCAGCGCGCTGCCAGACGGGGTGAGCGATTTGGCTCCGATCTTGAGTGAATTGGAATTGACCGGCCAGATAACACGCCATGCAGGTGGCCATCTCAGCCGCTCTGCGTGAATGGTTTCAGCACGTCCCAGATGCTCAATTCCGCCACAGACCTTCTAGGCTGCATTGACAATCCCGGGCCCGCCCCCACATTTTGCGCGGCTAAGGGCCAGAGCAGTTTCCGGCCGAAAAAAGTTAGAAAGTAGTCCCCATCCATGCCGGTCGTCGTTGTCGAATCCCCAGCCAAAGCCAAGACAATCAACAAGTATCTTGGCTCGGACTACACGGTGCTTGCCTCTTACGGACATGTGCGCGACCTGCCGCCCAAAGACGGCTCGGTCGACCCGGAAAACGGATTCGATATGCTGTGGGAGGTCGCCTCTGACAGCAAAAAGCACGTCAAAGCTATCGCCGATGCGTTGGCCGAAGACGGCGAACTGATCCTCGCGACCGACCCTGATCGTGAGGGCGAAGCAATCTCGTGGCACTTGCAAGAGGCACTGACCAAACGCCGCACGATCAAAAAAGACACACCCGTCAGCCGCGTGACCTTCAACGCGATCACAAAGCAAGCCGTGCTCGAAGCGATGGCCAACCCGCGTCAGGTCGACATGCCGCTGGTCGAGGCCTACCTCGCCCGCCGCGCGCTGGATTATCTGGTGGGCTTTAACCTCTCTCCGGTTTTGTGGCGTAAACTGCCCGGTGCCAAGTCCGCAGGCCGCGTGCAATCGGTCTGCCTGCGCCTGATCGTTGAGCGCGAGATGGAGATCGAAGTCTTCCGCGCCCGCGAATATTGGTCCGTCGCCGCCCATCTCGCCAGCCCGCGCGGGCAGGAGTTTGACGCGCGCCTGACCGTTCTGGCCGGAAAGAAGCTGGATAAATATAGCCTTGAGAATGAAACGCAGGCCGAAATGGCCGTGCAGGCGATCCAATCGCGCGATCTAAAGGTGACAAGCGTTGAGGCGAAACCCGCCACGCGCAACCCATCCGCCCCCTT
>CAZPXE010000036.1:0-14766 GCA_964590545.1 uncultured Rhodobacterales bacterium
ATGGAAGAGGCCAGCGACGAGGATATGATGGAATGGTCGCAGGCACTGATTGAGGGTGCTGGTAACTTTGGTTGGCGCGATGCCCCGTTCGAAAGGGCAGACCGTGCCAACGAAGGCATCCACGCGCTGCTAGATCGCCTGCAGGACAGGCACAAGGCTGAGCCCAACTCTTCTGCCTTTTCCGTCATGCTGAATGCCGATGATCCGATCGAGGAAAAGCAAATCTACGCCAACATTAAAATTGCCATCGGTGGCGGAATCAATGAACCGCGCGACGCGCTGAATACGACGCTTTACGGGCTGCTAACAAACCGTGACCAGCTGGAAGAGGTTAAACGCAATAATGATTGGGTCAAGGCCATGGAAGAGGGTGTGCGATGGGTCGCACCTATCTCTGCTTCATCTCGCCGTGCCACCGAGGACACCGAGATCAGGGGGCATCTGATTCCAAAGGGAGACACGGTGATGACCATTCAGGCCAGCGCCAACCGAGATGAAGAAGTCGTTTCCAATGGCGAGGCATTCGATGTTTATCGTGATGATTGCCAACATCAGTCTTTCGGCAACGGGCCACATTTCTGTCAGGGTACACATGTTGCCCGGCGCGCGGTGGGGCATATCATGCTGCCGACCTTGTTCGACCGGTTCCCCAACATGACAATCCCCGATACCGACGCGGTGATCTGGCGCGGGTTCGGTTTTCGCGGACCGGTAAAGATCCCCGTTCTCCTGAAGTAAGGCTGCCGCCTGATTTCAGTTGTCACTGCAGGTCTGCCGGCAATCTCGTGTGACTGCTTCCGAGAAACAACAGGTTCGCGTGTCTTTTGCTGAATTTGTGCCCTTGCAGTCAGCAGTGTGCGCACATGGCAGGTTCAGAAAAGTGCCGATAAATCGCGCTACATCTGAACTCTTGCATGGACTGTTGCAATAGATGGCAGAAATGACGGCTCTTTCATCTGCGGTACGGCGAGGAAAACCACGCTTTTGCAGCAAATTTCCTGCGGTGAGCAAACGCTGCGAGAAGATCGAACTCACGGTCCGGGCGATTTTGTTGAAAAACTCTTCTTTTCTGACACTTCGGTTTGCGTCACCGCGTTGGCTTATTGGGATGTCCGAGGTTGGACCGCCCTCTTAACGCCGTGCTACACCGCGTCTCTTTGCAACAGCTTGCGCATAGACAGCGGCTCATGCCCCGTTCGGCCTACAATCAGCCCAACGACCCCGCGCGGCGCATAGAGTGCGAACCCGATCGCTACGACCCCGATCCCGGCCAGATACCAGGCCCCGAAATCTCCGAATAGTTCTTGCAGGGCAAATAGCAGCACTGCCCCGATAATCGGGCCAAGGTAGCTACCAAGGCCACCGACCAACACCATGAATAACATGAAAATCGTCCAGTTGATACCAAAGGCTGTACGTGGCTGGTAGGTGATCGCCGAGGCCAACCAAAGCGCACCAGCAACCGCGCAGCCAACAGCAGAAATCAGAAAGATGATCCGTTTGACCCGCATGGTGCCGACGCCGACTGCACCCGCCGCTTCCTCGTCGTCACGGATCGCCTGGCTTTCACCGCCGAGCCGTCCACGCAGGATCATGTAGGAAATCACTAAAGCAATGATCACAGTACCCACTGCAAGCAAGTAGATCGTCGTGCGCCGAATATCAGCATCAATTGCATTCAGCGTCACCAGTGACCGCCCCGTCTCGCCCTGCACCAATGGGTCGAACATGACGATCGAACGGATCGCTTCGGCAACAACCCACATGGCCACGGCAAATTCAGCGGCTTTCAGGCGCAGGACTAACCATGACAAGGGCCACGCAGCGATCAGAACGAAAAAACCACCCGCCATGATAGAAACGAACGGCGGCACCCCAGCTTCGACCAGGCGCAGCACGAAATAGCCGCCCAAGCCGATGAACGCTTGCTGTCCAACCGAAACCAGACCGGCAAAACCAGCCAGAAGGTTCCACGAAACAGCGAGCAATATGTAGACCATCAAGAGCGTCAACTTATCGACAATCAAGGCAGATCCGAACATGGGCAGCGCGAGAAGCACCACAGCAAGCACACCGCCAGCCCAGATAAGGCCTTTGTCGAGTTTCGACACACCCGCGCGTGAATAGCGGCTTTTCATAGTCGTTCTCCTGAATTTGTCGGCATGCGACGCTTGCCCCTGCTAAGCTTCGCTTGAATGGAGGCTTTCCACCCGCCATGCTGCTGTGCCCAAGCGCGCGCGAGCCGCCAAATCAGAACTGTGACGAAGACCAGATGCCCCGTCAAAAGCGACGCCTGATTGGAGATTAGCCCACCTAAGACCTGACTGATGCCAAGAATGATGCCGCCAATCAGCGTGCCCCAGATGGATCCGATACCGCCGATCACTAGCGCCTCAAATGCGAAAATCAGCTGCGCCGGACCGCTATATGGCGTGACCTGCCCGCGCATCGCAAGGAAGACCCCCGCCAACGCCGCCAGCGCTACAGCAATCGCCGCCGCCGCGCGGTGGGCTTGGCGTGCATCCACACCGCACATCTCTGCGGCCTCGGGATCGGCAGCCGTTGCGCGAATGGCGCGCCCAAGCTTGGTTTTCTTCAGAATCAGATGCAGCGCCCCAACGATCACGATCGCGGTGATGAAGATGATCACCGGCAATTGCCCCACCAGAATACCGCCAGGCAGCGTCCAGCTTGCCCAAGACAGATTGCCGATATCGGCCCCCAGCGAGCGTGTGTTCGACCCCCAGATACCGAACATGCCGTTTTGCAGCGCAGCCCCTAGCCCGATCGTCACAAGGATCGGCAAGAGGAAACCGCCTCGCATCGCCCTCTCGAACAGCACCGCGTGCATGAACCATCCCAGAAGCGCGGTCAGCGGCATCATGATGAGCATGGCGAGCAGAACCGGAAGTCCAAGGACCTGAATCATAGTGATTGTCAGCAAAGCACCAAGTACAGCAAGGTCGCCATGGGCGAGGTTGATAAAGCGCACCACCCCCACCATCAGCGACAAGCCAACGGCGATAATCGCGTAATAGCCGCCCAAAAGCGTTCCCTGTATCAGGGCCTGAACGATTGCATCAGCCATCTTGCGCCTCTTTCTCATGAATGCCGAAATAGGCGGCCGTAATTTGGTCCTTGCTGAAGTCCGCAGGGGGCCCCTGCAATTCTGCGCGGCCTTCGGCCATGCAAATAATCGTGTCTGCAAATCCGAGCGCGCGGTTTAGTTCTTGTTCGACCACGACCATCGCCATCTCGCGCGTGTCTTTGATTGCGGTGAGCGAGACATACATTCCCTCAATCGCGGCGGGCGACAGCCCCAGAGAAACTTCATCGAGTAACAGAACTTTAGGATTGGCCAAGAGCGCGCGCCCAACGGCCACCGCCTGCCGCTGCCCGCCCGAAAGGCTGCCCGCAGCTTTGTCGACAATCGGTTTGAGCTGGTCAAAGGCATCCAGAACCCGCTCAAGTGTCCACTTCCCTTTGCGTCCGTTTTCAGCAGAGACGACTAGGTTTTCGCGCACTGTAAGATCCGCAAAGAGTCGCCGTCCTTCAGGCGACATTGATACGCCAGCCCGCACCCTTTCATATCCGCGTTGCGTGGTCACATCTGTGCCGTTCAAGGCAATCGAGCCCTCCGCAGGCCGATGTATCCCCGCGAGCGAGCGCATCAGCGTCGTTTTGCCCGCACCATTTGCCCCAATGATGCAAAGCACATCGCCGCGATCAATATCAAAGCTAATCCCGCGCACAGCAGTCAAAAGACCATGTCTGCACGTCAAGTCCTGTACCGAATACAACGTCATTCCGGGTCACTCCCAAGATAGGCGCTGCGCACAGCCGGGTCCTGCATGACGTCTTTGGGGTCGCCTTCGGCAAGCACGGCCCCTTCGGCCATGCACACAAGGCGGGTGACCACATGGAGCAAGGCGTGAAGAATATGTTCGATCCAAACAATTGTCATGCCGGAGGCCTTCAGGCTTTCGATCAGCGCGATCAGCTGCATCAGCTCACCCTCGGTCAGGCCACCACCGATCTCGTCCAGCAAGATGACCTTTGGCTGCGTCGCAATCGCGCGCGCCACCTCAAGCCGTTTGCGGTCGAGCAAACCCGTCGTCGCCGCAGGTTTGTTTGCCAATGGCATCAGGCCTGTGCGATCCAGAATATCTGCGGCCAAATCAGTTGCCTCAGCGGCATTCGCCCCGCCGCCAGCTCGGGCGGCCACAAGGACATTCTCGAACACGGTCATGTCCAGAAACGGGCGCGGCACCTGATAGGTCCGTGCAATGCCTTGCGCATTGCGCGCCTCGGCGCTGTCGTAGGTTATATCGGTCCCGCCAAAGTCTATACGACCTTCATTCACTGGAAACGTACCGGCCAAAGCGCCAAACAGCGTTGTTTTGCCCGCGCCATTAGGGCCAACAACCCCCACCGCCTCGCCTTCACTCACATGAAAGGAAACGTTATCTAAAGCTTTCAGATTGCCATAGCGTTTCACAAGCCCAAGCGCCGAAAGGGCCAAGACCTGCGTTTGCGCAGGGCCATTGCCTGCACCGGCTAAGGTTCCACTATCAGCGTGAAGTGCCATTGATCTAATACTCTTCAAAAATTTCAAAAGCCGGAGCGCAGCGGGATGCTGCGCCCCGACGGGTCAGACAGGATCAGCCGCCGATTTTATAGGCTCGATGATCGGCAGACGTTGGCACATTAGGCGCCAGCGCATTTGCCGTAATCTTCAACTCGAACTCATAAGGGCCTTCTTCGGCCTTCATCCACTGACAGTTGACCAAAGGCGATGTCGCGATCCCCGGCATCGGGCCATTGGCAAAGTCGATGGTGCCCACGGCAGTTTCAGCGACCAGCGTATCAAGTGCACCCGCAACAGCCTCTTTGTCCTTTGGGTTGCCAGAGGCTTGCAGCGCTGCAAGTGCCACGTCAAGAACGGCTGCCTGCGCACCCGCCTGCTGGGTCCACTGCTTGCCAACATTGGCCTCAAAACCTGCCGCCAGATCAGCACTGGTCAGCCCAGTCGCAGGCGATGTTGTCGGGAAATCACGATGCCAATAGGCACCCGTGCTCAAACCGTAACCGAGGGTTCCAAGCGCTTCCATCTCAGCCGCAAACAGACCGGCCTTGGCCATCTGCATGATCTTTACCTGCTGGGCGAGGCCAAGTTGTGCTGCCTGACGCCAGAACACAGGGAAATCCGGTGGGAAGGGGAAGGCATTGATAATCTCGACATCGTTGTCCTTGAAAAAGTTGATCTGGTTCGAAAAGTCCGAAGACATGTTCTCGTATGGCCCGGCATCGAACACTTCAAACCCGGCCTTTTCCAGCGCAGGGATCAGGCCGCCACGGATTGCATTTCCATCCGCATCATTGGGCAACAACATGCCAACCTTGCGGTTGGTCTCGAGCTTATTCCAACCATCAATATAGAGTGGGCCGAAATCACCTGCACCAAAGCTGAAGTGGTAGTTCCATTTGAAAGACTTCTCGCCCGGGGTGCCGCCGCGACCAAAGAAGAAAGCCTCCCAAGGCGCGATCGAAGTCACTGATGGAACGCCGGCTGCTTCGCAGGCATCCGCCACAGGGTTGGTCGTTTCGGGCGTCGAGGACGCGATGATGATGTCGGGGTTTTGTCCGTTGATCAGGTCACGGGTTTCCTGACTGGCGCGGGCCGGATCGGATTGCGTGTCGGCCAACAGGATCTCAATCCCATAGGTTTTGTCGCCAATGGTTACTCCATCCGCGAAATTTGCCTTAAATGCATCGGACAACCAACCATCTGCCTCACCGAAAATGCCCAGCGGACCAGAGCGCGGCCCCACCCAACCAATACGGATTGTCTCGGCATGACCATCGGCCAATACATGTGTCGACAACAGCGGCGATATTGCGGCTGCTGTACCCAATGCGCCAAACTGGCGGCGGTTCATCTTGAGTTTCGTCATTGTTTCGTTCCTCCTCCGAAAAATATGGCCCGTTTTTGGACCCTTGTTGGTTCAATGCTGCTGTTCAGCTGCGCGGCGTCACTCCCGTCGCCGCGCGCAGCAGGTTATTAAATTGCCTTGGCCATTCGAGCTGCGGTGCATGTCCACAATCCTCGAACACTTCGAGCCGGGCGTTTGCGGCCAAAGCCGCGGAGTCGACCGATTGCGTAAAAGGAATGATCTTGTCTTCCCGCCCATGCACGATCAGGATCGAGCATGAGCAGTCACGGTACAGCTTCTGCAGCTTCGAAACGACAGCTGGACGTACACCGGTCAACGACAGGGTTGCACGCATAAAGGCCAGAAAAGGCGCTTGCCCATCCTTGTTGAACACGTTGCGCCGGATGGCAGCGATCAGCGTCTCATCGGGGCTGAAATTGGGGTGAAACACGCCCGACACCTGCATCTCGACGCCTTTTTCACTCGGCTTTGTTAGCAGCGTCCCTATCACCGGTAGGGTGAACAGTTTGAAGGCCGGAAAAATTTTCGGGCCGGAAAAGGCAGGCGCAGCAAGGACAAGGCCCTGCACCCGTTCAGGTGCCAATGACTGCATCTGCAAAGACACCGCGCCGCCGAGCGAGTTACCAACAAGGAAAGCCTGCGGAACCCCGAGCGCGTCCAGAAGGGCGACACCAAGCTGGGCAAGGCTGTCCACACTATAAGCGGCTGGCCCGGAGCCCCCATGGGCTGGGTAATCCCAAGCAATCAAACGATGGTTTTCGGCAAAAGCTTCAAACTGGCGATCCCAAAACTCCAACGACTGTCCCACGCCCGAAGACAGCAGTAGAACAGGTCCGGAACCGCCGGAATCGCGATACCGTAAATTGATACCTTGAAGGGAGATGCTTTGTTCAGTCATTGTATTTCAATCCAGCTAAGAGGTTTTTGCCCGTGACCGCCGTTTGGGAGGCATCGGCGATCACGGACGGACGCAAGTCAGTTGATCTTGAGGATCAGCTTGATTGTCGTTCCGTTTTCGCTTTCGTGGTGGCGGGTTCACATGTAGGTCGAGGCAAATCCGCCATCGACGGGGATGTTGGCACCGCAAATCCAGCGAGACCCATCCGAACACATAAAGCTCACCACATCGCCGACCTCATCCGCCAGCGCCGGGCGGACCATGCGTTCGGCGTCCGCTTGCACGCGCTCTTCGCCCAGCATCTGCACAAAATCGCCGATGATTGGTGTTAGCACCGGACCCGGGGCCACCGTGTTCATCCGCACGCCGGTTTCCTTGAGAGTTGGCAGCGCCATTGTTGCTGTCCAGACGATCAAGGCCTCTTTGAAGTACTGATAGCAGGTGTCATCGGGGACCGGGTTTTTGGCCAACCAAGTCTCGCCCGCTGCAAAACCTTTGGCCGCAGCCAAGGCTTTGTGCTGGTCCAATCGCTCCGGCCAAAAGAAGCCAAGGATAGAGGAGATGTTCACGATCGAACCGCCCGCTTTCATCTTCGGCAAGGTCTTATCGGTGAGTTCGCGAAGACCGAGATAGTTCACTTTTGCCACCAAGTCGGCTGGTGCTGTCCCCGGCACCCCTGCGATGTTGCAAAGGGCGTCGATGCCTTCGGGCAGTTGGTTGACCAGCGTAGTAATCGCGTCCGCATCCCCTAGGTCGGCTTGAAAGAACTGGTCAACCGTCAATAAGGGGTCGTTGCGGTCCACGCCAATGACGGTCGCGCCGTGCTGGCGTGCAACCCGAGCGGTCTCTGCACCGATACCGGACGATACGCCGGTGACGACGATGGTTTTGTTTTGAAGTTTCATGCGTTTCTCAATTCTCTATCGGTCCCATCCGGATCCAGAGAGGATCCGAATGAGCCGGTTCTGTAAGTGTGAATTTCGTTGGGGTCTTAGAAAGGGTATTGCGTAGCGGCCGGCTTGGTGGTCACCCAAAGATACTGGGTGAACTCTTCCCAGATCGCAGGTCCCGAAATCCGGCTGCCGTTGCCGGAACGGCCGCGCCCGCCAAACGGAGCAATCGGTGAGGCCGTGACCGTTTGGTCATTGATATGCAGATGTCCGACACGCAAACGCATGCCCAAAGCCTTCGCACGGGCGACATCAGTTCCGATGACAGATGCCACAAGACCGAAATCGGTCATGTTCGCCAATTCGACAGCATGGTCGTCGTCATTGTATTCAACAACGACGGCAACCGGCCCAAAGATTTCTTCGTCAAAGGCCCGCATGCCTGGCTTTACCCCAGACAGCACGGTGGCCGGGAACATTGTACCTGTCGGCGTGCCGCCTGCGTGCAACGTTGCGCCTTTGGCGACAGCGTCTTGCACGATGCCCTCAATCCGCTTTGCCTCAGTGTCGGCGATAAGCGGACCAAGCGCGCATTGATCCTTGGAAGGATCACCCACGGGCAAGTGATGAGCCTTGGTCGTCAACGCTTCTATCAAAGCCTGCGCTGTCGACGCCGGAGCGAGGATCAAGCCCGTAGCCATGCAGATTTGACCCTGGTGCAGCCAAGCCCCCCAGGCTGCGTTGGACGCGGCAGCGTCGAGATCGGCATCATCCATCACGATCATGGAGTTCTTGCCGCCAAGCTCCAGCTGAACCTTCTTGAGGTTGCGCCCGCAAGATTCACCAACCTTGGAGCCACCTTCAGGGGAGCCGGTAAAGGACACCATCGCAATATTGGGGTCTTCACACATGGCAGCGCCCACATCAGCGCCGCCGGGCACAATATTAAGAACGCCGGCAGGCAGGCCTGCCTCCTCAAACGCCCGGGCGATGATAACGCCGCCAGAAATGGGCGTGCGTGGATCAGGTTTGTGCACCACCGTGTTGCCCGTCGCCAAAGCCGCGGCGATGGCGCGGATCGACAGGATTAGTGGAAAGTTGAAAGGAGAAATCACACCGACCACCCCGTGGGCCACGCGGATAAGTTCTTCTTCAGCATCTCGACCATCAACAGATGCAAGCGGAACAGAGCCTCCTTCGGTCGCTGCTTCAGCCGCAGCGCGCAAGAACCCCGCACTGTGCTCGATTTCGATACCGGCTTTGGGCGGGATCGAGCCGCTTTCGCGGATAATCCACGGGATCAACTCTTCACCGTTAGCCTCAAGAATATCGGCGACTTTGTTCAGGATTGCAGCGCGTTCGCTGGGCGCTGTCGCTTCCCATGCGGGTTGAGCTGCTGCTGCTTGACGTGCTGCTTGCGCCAGATCTGCTGGCGTCGATTTGCCAACCGTACCAACCAGAGTGCCATCGGCAGGCGCGCTGATGTCTTGCGTGCCGCCAGCGCTGTCCAACCATGCGCCGAAAAACACTTTGCCGCTCCAGCGGCTCTCTTCCAGAAATAGCGGTGCGTTACCGTCCATTGGTCTTCCTCCCTAAAATATAATCCGAACCCCTCCACAAGATTCGAACTCCCTCAAAACTGATGTTGCCATTGCATCTTTGCCTCAAGAAAAATTTAGTGAATTTGCCATAATTCTCACAAACCATTGATTATAATTATTATTTTAGAATAGCAGGGCCTCGATAAATTTCATAAAATAGTGAAATGACCGATTTTCCTTCATCAAATGCTGAAAAGCCCAAACGCGTCTCCCTGACTGAGGTATCGCGTCGTGCCCCGAAAGTTCTTCAACGCGGCGACAGCCAATTGCTCGACGAAGGGGCGGCACCCACACTCAATGATCTGGCCGGCGCGCTCCAATTTGCACTGGGTGACGGGCGGATCTGGCTGAACGATAACCGCATGGTGCTTATGCAAACGGAAGTGCTCGGTGCCCTAGAGGCGCAAATGATCCGTGACAAAGGCATGGATCACGCGCGCACTCAGCTCATGCGGATCGGATGGGACCAAGGTGTAAGGCTAGCAGAGCTCATCAAAGCACGCTTCTCGCAACAAAACCTGACGGAATCCCTCGCGGCAGGCCCCCGCCTACATACCCTTGAAGGCTACGCCAAGGTCATTACAAAGCGGTTCGAATTCGACGCGGCGAGGAAATCCTATTTGGGCGAGTTCCACTGGATCGACAGTGTCGAGGGCACGCAGCATTTCAACCACTTCGGTGTCTGTGACTGTCCTGTCTGCTGGATGCAGGTGGGCGTTCCATCTGGCTACACGACGACTCTTCTTGGGTTTCCGGTTATTTTCCGTGAAATTGATTGTGTTGCACAGGGTGCCGCACGCTGCCTTGTGATTGGCAAGGATATTGACAGCTGGGACGGCGATGTTCCTGAGCGTGAGATTTTTGGATTGGCCCCCACGAACCGCGAACGAAATGCCCCTTGGAACCCAGCCCAGCCAGCGGTCCCTTTCTTGCCTCAGCCCTCAAAGCAAGACGATATGATTACGGGCACCTCTACAGCTATCCAGCGGACCAAACGTCTGTTGGAAAAGGCGGCCCCCTTTAATGAGAGTGTCCTTCTTTTTGGCGAGCCGGGAACAGGCAAAGAGTTTTTCGCACGTTACCTGCACAAACACCACAACGCGAACAATGGGCCTTTTGTCGTCGTCAACTGCGCTGCCTTACAAGATGCACAGCCGACCGAACACGACGAGTTGTTCGGCGAAAAAGGGTTTCTGAACGAGGCTGCGGGCGGAACCTTGTTCTTGAATGACCTATTGTCCCTTACACAAGGCCATCAAGCCAAGCTCGCGGCGCATTTGCGGCAGCGCCCAGCAGCCCGATCTAACATGCGGATCATCTCCGCCAGTGGCCAATCCCCCGTAGAGGCTGTCGCAGAGGGGCAGTTCCGGTCTGACCTATTCACTCTGCTGGCTGTTTTGCCAATCGAGGTGCCCTCCTTGAGCGAACGGCGTGACGACATTCCACTCCTGGTCGCGCATTTCCTCAAAACATATGTCCAGCGCCACGGCAAAACCGTTCAGGGCTTGTCAGGCGCGGCGTTCGACGTTCTTTTGCGCTACGACTACACAGGAAACGTGCGTGAGCTGTCCAATTTGATCGAGCGTGGTCTCATCTTTGCCGAAGCTGGTGGCTTCATTGAAATCAGCCACATGTTTACCTCTTTGGAAACGCTGCCCGAAATGACGCGGCATTCAAAACTGCACGTCACGTCGTCATCTGACGCAGCGCCAAGCGGGCAAAGCACCCTTGAAACACTGGAAATCGAATTGCTGCGCACGACCCTCGTAGAGGCCCAGTGGAATGTGTCCGAGGCTGCCCGCAAACTTGGCCTAAGCCGGGCAAAACTGGACTACCGGATCAAGAAATTCGGACTTGGAAAACCGCAGTAAGCGGTTCGCTCACTCTGGCAAGAACACCTGTTGCGCTGGGTATCAGTCACGCGCGGATCAGATTACGTCTTTGTCCTATCCGCTTTCAGCATCTTTTTGGGCGCGGTAAAGTTTTGGCGACACACCATATGCCCTACCGAATGTCCGCGTGAAAAACGAGGGGTCTTTGAACCCGGACCGATGAGAGACTTCAGACACGGGCAACCGCGTATATTCAAGCAATCTGCTTGCCTCAAGCAGGCGGCGCTGGCGCACAAGCTGGTTGGGTGCTGCCCCAAGCACTCTATTGCAAACTCGCGTCAGATGTGGAGAAGACAGGCCCACCTGTGATGCATAATCGTGAACCGACAGGTCATCGCTGAACCGCGCCTCTAGCAGTGTGCAAAACGCTTCTGCTTGCTTTTCGTGGCGTGACACTCTTTCAGAACCATTTTCGAAATGACCAGATTGCACATGGCCAATATCGCCCGCGACATACGCCAGAATGAGGTTTACGAGCGCCTCAAGGATAGCGTCGCGCTGCCTTCTTATGCCGTGATAAATCGTACCAAGCTGGGCGAACGCGGTGTCGATATTGGCAAAATTCTCGCTGTCCTCTTTAGCAAGCAGCGCAATGGTCGAAAATCCTGGCTTATCCAGCGCGGCCTTGGTGGTGTCCCAAAGATCATTGATCCGCAGGCTTACCACATCGCCTTCCATGTTTTCATCAAAGCGGAAACCATGTGCAACGCCTGCCGGAATGAAGAGCACCGAGGGCTGATCAGTGATGAAGCTCTCGCCTTCGATCGAGTAGGATACCCTGCCGGCTTTCAACAGGAATATCTGCGCCAGCCCGCGATGACGGTGCAGACGGATAGTCCAATTGTGTTTGCTGCTGCGTTCGCGGATTGTCTCATGATGAACCGGATCGCTGTATCCACCGGACAAGATTTCCCCATAAAGACCATAGCTCGGAACAGCGCGTCGGTGCGAATCTGCCTGTTTGATTGCCATCTGATCAAGCTCCAACTTGGCCGTTCGCGGGTCTGCCGAACCCAAACCGTGTATCATCCCCTTCACGAAATGATCGAATAGTACCAGTAGAGGATTTATTAGTCCATAAATCAGGAATGTTACCGTCAGCCTGTTGCCGCATGTTTTAGCACAATCAAGAACGTACACACAAACGCGCCTGACTAAGTCGGGTTGAAGGGAACGAGATATGGCCGCAGTCACAAGAACGCAGGTTTGCATTATCGGGTCTGGACCAAGTGGATTGCTTTTGTCCCAACTCTTGGCAAATGCGGGCATCGACACTGTTCTGTTGGACCGCAAGGACCGCGCATATATCGAAAGCCGCATCCGCGCAGGCGTTCTGGAACAGGGCACTGTTGCCGCACTTGAAGAAGCAGGTGTCGCAGAACGGTTGCACCGCGAAGGCCTGCCCCATGACGGGTTCGAGCTGGCATTTAACGGCGACCGCCACAGGATCGACATCAAGGCCCTGACCGGCAAGTCCGTCATGGTCTACGGCCAGACCGAGGTCACCAAAGATCTTTTCGACAAACGCTACGCAGCGGGCCAGCAGTTCTATTTCAACGTAGTCAATGTAACGCCCACCGACCTAAAGTCTGACACGCCTCGGGTGCAGTTCACCCATGACGGCAAAACCCGAATTATTGAATGTGACTACGTGGCAGGCTGTGACGGCTTTCATGGCGTATCGCGCAAAGCGATCCCTGATAACGTGCTGCAAATGTTCGAGCGGGTCTATCCCTTCGGCTGGCTCGGCATCATGGTCGACAAGCCGCCCGTCAGTCACGAATTGATTTATGCCAACCACGAACGCGGGTTTGCCCTCGCTTCCATGCGCTCGGAAACGCGCAGCCGCTATTATGTGCAATGTGATGTCACCGACGATATCGCCAATTGGTCCGATGATCGCTTCTGGGAGGAACTCGCCGTCCGTCTTGGCCCTGACGCAGCCGCTCATCTGCAAACGGGAGCGTCGTTTGAAAAGTCGATCGCACCGCTCAGGTCGTTTGTGGCCGAACCGATGCGCTACGGTAATATGTTCCTTGCTGGCGACGCCGCCCATATCGTGCCGCCTACCGGTGCCAAAGGGTTAAACCTTGCCGTCGCCGATATCCGTCTTTTGTCCCGCGCACTGGTCGCGCATTACCACGACGCTAACAACCATCATATCGACACATATTCCGAAGCGGTGCTAAAGCGGGTCTGGAAGGTTGAGCGTTTCTCCTGGCAGCTATCCACTATGATGCACCAGTTTCCCGAAAACACGGGTTTCGAGAAACGGATGCAGCGTGCGACGTTCGATGACATCCAAAGCTCCGAAACCGCGTCACGCGCGCTGGCTGAAAATTATGTCGGGCTACCGCTGGACTAATGAAGCGCGCGGCGTGCGGACAATGTTGGCTAGGCCAATGCCTCGGCGCAGACTCTGAGGCAGCCGGACAAAACGCTGCGCTCCACGCTCAGCGCCGCCGCCGCACGCGACACGCTTATGGCCACTGGCCCTGACAATAGCGAGGAGCCAATATCGACAACGTGAAGCTGTGCCACATCGCGGTTCCTCTGCCACCACCCCGCGCGAAATGAACCAAAGCATGTTGGACGACTGAACAATCATGCGCTCTATGGGCAAGGCCAAAGTGAGCCTCCCCTTTTGAAGTGGTCCAACCCTTTAGTTAGGCAAACGAAGCACTTGATGAGCGAGCTAGGTTGGCTCAAGTGCAAGGTCAAATGAGGAAGGTGCCGACTATGCCCGAAGCCTGGGGTTCATCCAGAATATGCGGTGACGGGCGGAAAGTTGATTGTGCCGGGTGGCGATGCTGTTGACCTTGTCGTTGCACTACTAGACCCTAACGACGCCTTTCTGCCATCAGAAACAACTGTTGTGACCTCCGACAACGAGGACCTCTATTGATGCGCTACACTGAAGAAGTCGAAGATTGGATGAGGTGGGTGCTAGCCGAGAGGAACGATCATGCACTTGCCATTGCGAACCGTTTGTTACGTGAGGCTCAGCTGAATGATGAGAGTCGGTGTTTACTCACCCATCTTTCCCGCCCCGTGAAGGTCCGGTTCGAGGGACGGCAAATGGAGGCCTATCGCTTCATTTACTGCGTGGCGAACAGGGTCGCGTTGCCCTTCCGCGTGGTGATCCGGCACAGGTGCGCGAACAGGTGTTGTGTGAACCCTGCTCATCTGGAGGAAGGAGATCGGCGGGACAACAAGCACGACGAATGGGCGCACGCTGCTTACGGAGTGAACCCCGCGATGTTACCGCGAGGGTAAGGCTTTCCCGTTGATCAAATGACAAAACCCGCGGCACCCGATGTTGGCCCTTAGAGCCACGGAGAGCGCAGTATGGTGGCTTCGTTGGGGAACCCTTATCGCGGATGCTGCGGGAAAGGCGCTATCAGGCGGAGCTGCTTTGGGCTTCTTCGGATCGGCATTCTGCTGGGGTCCGCGGGAATGCCCTAAACAGCACGATCCGAATGTGACCTGCCTAAAGCCTTTTTGAAGAATAGTCGCTGAGGAAAGTGGCTG
>CAZPXE010000037.1:0-14704 GCA_964590545.1 uncultured Rhodobacterales bacterium
GGGCACAATCATTGTCGCGGCATCTTACGGCAACGCGATTATGCCACCAGCACCAGACGCAGAAGGCGCAATCGGTGTCAGCTATGTCGGTCAGCTTGTCGGCGTCCTGCTAACAGCAGTCTTTGTTGGCGGCATATCAGCAGCCATTTGGATGCTATTGAAACTAACAATTGGCATTCGTGTCAGCGAAGAAGAAGAACAGCTCGGTCTCGACCGCGCGGATACAGGCGTCGAAGCCTACCCAGAGTTCGCCTCTTAACCCCCTTGTCAGCGCCGTTTTCATCGGCGGCGAGCATGTCGGGAAAGCGCTCCAGCATCCAGCGGGGCGGTGTGGCGGATGGGGTGCCAAGCACGATTTTGAGGCCTGCGCTCGCCAGAGTGTCGATCGCGCGGTCGAGCCAGTCCCATTGGAATACGCCCGGTGTTGGTTCCAGCCGGGACCACGCAAACTCGCCGATGCGCACGTATTGAATGCCGGTTTCGACCATGCGGGCGGCGTCGCGCGCCCACATCTCTTCCGGCCAGTGTTCGGGGTAGTAGCAGACGCCAAGGGCGGGCATGTCAGAGGATCACTTTTGGTTCGGGCAGGCCGCGCCCGGCGCCGCGGGCGATGAAGGTCATGCCGGTTTGGGGGCGCTGGGCTTTGTCCTCGTCCGAGATGTTGATGGCTGCGGAAGTGGCATAGAGATCGGTAAAGTCCGGGCCGCCGAAAGCCGGACAGGAGGTTTGGGCAGCGCCTGTTGGGATGCTGTGCAGGATCGTGCCGCTTTGGTCATAGCAGTTCACGCAAGCCGCGCCCCAATGGGCAACCCAGAGGTTGCCATTTGCATCGGTCACAGCGCCGTCTGGGTTGAGGTCTTGGGCGCGCAGGTCGAGATGCAGGTCCGCTTTGCCCTCCGGCCAACCTGTGTCCGGGTGCAGCGCGACGCGCATGATCTTTTGCGTTGGCGTGTCGGTGTAGTAGGCGGCAGAGCGGTCCGGTGCGAAGCAGATCGCGTTGGAAACGGTGATGTTGTGCGTGATGGGCCGCAGTTCACCCTTGTAAAAGCGATATATCGCGCCTGCGCCTTGTTCGGCATGTTTGCCCATCGTGCCGATCCAGAACCCGCCCCACGGATCCGCGCGGCCGTCATTGGAACGGGTGACGGTGTTGCCGATTTCGAGCGGCTGGATGTATTCTTGTTCTTCGGTGGTCAGATCAAAGCTGTAAAGCGCGGTTTCCGAGGCGATCAGCAGTCTGTCGTGGTCGATCCATCCGGCGGCGGAGACCAATTCGTCAAACGCCCAGCTTTGCGCCTCACCGTCCACCTTTGTCAGCAGGTGACCGGCCATGATGTCGAACCAGAACAGTTGTTGCCGTTCTGGGTGCCACAGCGGACCTTCGCCAAGCACACAGGCCCGGTCGTCAAAAACGTCTGTTGTCATAGGGCAGCCCGGTATGCAGCGACGATCATTTCCGCGTTGTTACGCACATCGTCCAGCCCCGCGCCGGGTTTGTAGAGGGCGGAGCCGAGGCCGAACCCGTTGGCTGAGGCGGCGATCCAGTCGGCGAAATTGTCCGGGCCAGCGCCGCCAACAGCGTAGACTTGGGTGCCCTGCGGGAGCACGGCGCGCAGGGCTTTCAGCCCGCCGGGGCCTGCCATGTTGCCGGGAAACAGTTTCAGCCCATCCGCGCCCGCGTCCAGTGCGCTGAAAGCTTCGGTGGGGGTGAAGATGCCGGGCCAGCTTTGCAGGCCGAGGGTTTTGGTTTTGCGGATCACATCCGGTTTGCAATCGGGCGAGACGATGATTTCGCCGCCATGATCGGCCACGCCTTGCACCTGATCGGGTGTGAGGACGGTGCCTGCACCGATGGTGGCGGTATCTCCGACAGCCGATTTCATATTGGCGATGCTGGTAAGCGCATCGGGGGAGTTCAGCGGGATTTCGATGGTGGTCAGGCCGGTTTCCACCAGCATCAGGCCCATCTGCGCCGCTTCGGGCGGGGTCAGGCCGCGCAGGATGGCGATGAGGGGGAGGCTCATGGCGTGGTCTCCAACATGCGAAACGCCGCCGTTAGGCCTGCGCGGGTCATGGCGCTTGCATCGGCGTGGGTGGCGGGGACGAATTGGGTTTCCAGCGCGGTGACATAGGCGCGGGCGACGGTGTCTGCGCCGATGACGGCGACTTGCTGGCCCAGCCAATAGGGGCGCGCGGCGGCGAGTTCTGCGCCGATCAGCAGGCCGGACAGGCGGGCGCGGGCGGTTGCCTTGGGCGCCGCGTTCAGCAGGTCATCGGCGCGCAGGCGGAACAGCCGCGCTGCGAGGGTTTCGGGTTTGGACATGGCGTCCGACAGTGCCTGAGCAAAGGCGGCGGCGTCCCAACCGCCCGATTGGGTGGAGTGGCGCAGGACGGAGGTTTGGTCGAGCAGGTTGAACATCTCGCCGGTCATGAAGGTCTGGAAGCTGACGACTTCCCCGGCAGAGATATGCGCCCATTTGGTGTGCGTGCCGGGCAGGCAGATGACACCGTCCCAGCCGTCATTCAGCGCGAGGAACCCGGCAATCTGGGTCTCTTCCCCGCGCATCACGTCGGGCGGGTTGGATTGGGACAGGCCCGGCAGGATGTGGACCGACAGGCGCGGATCGGTGGCGGCGGCGGGGATCATCGCGGTGCCAAGCGGGGTGCAGGGAACGGTGCGATAGGGCGCTTCGGCCCAGCCTTGCCGCGCGCCGACCATGCCGCAGCAGATCACCGGAGTTTGGCGCGCACCGTCCAGCCACGGCGCGACCAGCGCCAGCAGGGCCGGTTCGAACCCGTCTTTGGACAGGCTGTTCATGCCAGCGTCGGACGCGGCCTCGTCCAGCACCTCGCGCCCCTGCATCGCGAAGGCGCGCAGGTGGGTTGTGCCCCAATCCACAGCGATCCAGTCCGGTTTGGTCATCGCGTCACCCCGTATAGACCGTGCCGCCATCCACCACGACGCATTGCGCGGTCATCATCCGCGACGCGGAAGAGGCAAGGAAGAGGCAGGGGTTGACGATATCTTCGGGGGCGAGGTGTTCTTTGAGGCATTGCCGTTCCAGATGCCCGGCGAGCCCTTCGGGCGTGGCCCACATATCAAGCTGCTTTTGCGTCAGCACCCAGCCGGGGCCGATCGCGTTGACGCGGATCTTGTCGGGGCCAAGTTCGCGCGCATGGGCGCGGGTCATGCCGGTGATACCGGAATTGGCCGCGACATAGGCGGAATAACCCGCATTGCCCATCATGTAGCTGATCGACGAGAAATTGATAATCGACCCGCCCCCTGCGGCGCGCATCATCGGCGCGACGGCTTGGGTGGCGAAATAGTAGGCCTTGAGGTTGATGGCGTGGTTGCGGTCCCAGTCTTCGGGGGTCAACTCTTCCAGCGTGTGGCGTTGGTCATTGGCGGCATTGGAGATCAGCGTGGTGATCGGGCCATGCGTCTCTGCCGCCTCAGCGATGGAGCCTTGCAAACGCGCTGTGTCGGTGATGTCGCCTTGCAGGAAGAGGGGGCGGTTGCCGTGCTTTTCTTCCATTGCGTCGCAGAAGGCGCCTGCGTCGGAGCGGCCGATGAAGGCCACGCGCGCGCCTTGGGCGAGGAAGCCGTCGGTGATCGCCGCGCCAATGCCAGAGCCACCGCCGGTGATGTAGACGGATGCGCCGGAAAGGTCGGGATATATGGGAGAGGCGGTCATGTGATGCTCATCGTATTGATTTTCTTTTTTTGCAAAAAGGGATGGTGTTGTCCTTTCTGACAGAAAGGACATGCGGGGCTCTTTTTGGAAAAAGAGCGATTCATAGGCGGTTTCCTTCTAGCACCCAGATCGTTTCGGGGAAGGACCAAGGCAGCGTGAGGCCGTGGTTCATCAGCCATGCGCCGGAGACGTCGATAGCCTCTTTCGCAAGGATCAGGCCACCGCGCGACAAGGTGGGCGGGGCCAGGTCGGATCGGTTCTTGAGGGAAACGCGGTAGCGGGCCTGCGGGTCCAACCCGGTCAGGCGCAGGGGACGTGGGACGGTTTGGGCGGATGTGTCGGCCTTTCCTGCGAAGACCACGAAACGCGCGCCATCTTGGGCCAGTTGCGCTTCGGCGATCACTGCCGGGTCTGCACTGTCGAGGCGCAGGATATCGGCGCGCTCCATCCAGTCGCGGTTCGCTTTCCACCATGCAGTAACCTCGCGCAGGACCTTTGCTTCGTCCTCGGTCAATTCGCGCGGGTCCATTTCGAACCCCATGTGGCGCTGGGCGGCGACCCATGCGCGCAAGGAGATATCGAGCACCCTTCCCGATGTATGGCAATGGCGCGGACCCACATGGGAGCCGGTGACGGTGAGGGGCAGGAACAGGGCGGCATTGTGCTGCATTTTGAGCCGCTCCAGCGCGTCATTGCTATCCGACAGCCAGACGCGCTGGGTGCGCTGGAGGATGCCGAAGTCGATGCGTCCGCCGCCGGAGGCGCAGCTTTCGATTTCCACTGCGGGAAAAGCGGCGCGCAGGCGGTCCAGCAGGGCGTAGGTGCCGTGGGTTTGGGCGGCGCCCGGCATGGGCAGGACGCGGTTGTGGTCCCATTTGATATAGTCGACCGGATAGTCGGTGAGGATCGCGGCGATGCTGTCAAAGAGATACGTCTGCACCTGCGGCAGTGCCATGTTCAGCACCATTTGCTGACGGCCCAGCGTTTGATCTGCGCGGCCGAGTGCCCAATCGGGGTGGGCGCGGTAGGTGTCGCTGTCGGGGTTGATCATTTCCGGCTCGAACCAGATGCCGAAACTCATGCCGAGGCTTTGGACATGGGAGATCAGCGGCCCCAGCCCGCCGGGGTGTTTGCGTGTGTCGATCCACCAATCCCCAAGGGATGCGTTGTCATTGTCACGTTTGCCGAACCAGCCATCGTCCAGCACGAAGCGTTCTGCGCCGAGGTCAGCGGCCTTTGTGGCGATGTCTTTGAGGGTGTTAAGGTCGTGGTCGAAATAGACCGCTTCCCAGCAGTTGTAATGCACCGGGCGGGGGCGGCCTGTGGGTGTGTCTGTCACGATGCGGTCGCGCAGGTGGCGTTGGAAAGCGGTGGCGCAGCCGTTGAGGCCGCTGCCCGAATAGCTGACATAGAGGGGGGCGGTTTCGAACTGTGTGCCGGGGGCGGTTTCGAGGCCAGACGCATGGCCGAACTGGATTTGGCGGCGCCCATCGGGGAGCTCTTCTGCCACCATGCGATGCCCGCCGGACCAGCCGTAGTGGAAGGCATAGGCTTCGCCTTGGGTGTTGGTTGCACCGTGGCAGGGGACGACAAGACCGGGAAAGTGTTCATGCCCGGTGCGGCCCGTGTGGTTTTCGCGCAGGCGGATGCCGGGGGACCATGGGCTGCGCGTCAGTTGGAATTCGCCGCACCAGCGCCCGTGCAGGTCGATCATTTCATCGCTGAGTTGGGGGGCGGGAAGGACGGGCGCGGCGAGCCAGTCGAGGCGGATGGGCTGGCCCGCATCCAGCGTGGCAGAGGCAGTGAGGATGTGGGTTTGAGGGTCGGTTGTGAAGCGCGCGGTGTAGGTGAGGGCGTTTTCCGTGTCCTCATAGGTGAGTGTGAGAGTAGTCTCGGTTCGGCGCGCGTTCTGGAAAGTGAAGGTCGGCAGCAGCGGCGCGCCGCTCTCATCGCGCACGGCGATACCGGGCTGGCCGGGGAAGGAGCGCGCGGCTTCTGGGCAAAGCGACAGGTCCGGGTTGGCGTCGAGCATCCCGCCGGTCACGTCGATGGCATTGGCGGCGGCGAGGGTGGTCAGGTCTTCGCCTTCGGGCAGCGGCGGGCCCCAATAGAGCGCTTCGGGCAAGCGCCTATCGCGCGCGGCCAGCACAAGGGTTTGTCGCCCGTCATCCAGTCGCCAGGCTTGGGTGGTGTCGTCGGTCATTTGGCGGCGTCTCTTACTTCACGGCCCCAAGGGTCAGGCCCGCGATGAAATGCTTTTGCATGGCGAAGAACATGATCACGGGGGGCAGGGCGGCGACGATGGAACCGGCGCTCATCAGGTGATAGGCGGCGCGGTATTGGGCGTTAAAGGAGGTGATCCCGGCGGTGACTGGCTGGGTTTCGACCCCTTGGGTCAGCACGATGGCCCAGAAGAAATCGTTCCAGATGAAGGTGAAGATCAGCACGGCCATCGCCGCGAGCGCCGGTTTCATCAGCGGCAGTACGACGTACCAGAAGATGCGCCATTCCGCGACGCCTTCGACCCGCGCAGCTTCGATCAACTCAAAGGGCAGGGCGCGGATGAAGTTGCGCATGAACAGGGTGCAAAAGCCGGTTTGGAACGCGATATGGAACAGCACGAGGCCGGGGATCGTGTTGTAAAGGCCCATGTTCAGCGTCAGGTCGCGCACCGGGACCATCAGGATCTGGAACGGCACAAAATTCCCGGCAACGAACATGAAGAACACCCACAGGTTCGCGCGGAATTTGTAGATGCCCAGTGCAAAGCCCGTCATGGAGGACAGGATCATGCAACCGATGACTGTGGGCGCGGTGATCATGAGCGAGTTCAGCAGATACCGCGGCATATCGCTTTCAAAGAACACCTTGCTGTAATTCGTCACGCCTTCGAACGAGGATGGCCAGCCCCAGTAATTGCCCGTGGTGAAATCCGCGTCTGGCTTGATCGAAAACACGGCGATGGCGATCAGCGGCAGCAGCCACATGAACAGGGCCAGCGGCAACATTGCCTTGTAAGCCGCTTGTGCGCGGGCAGAGGATTTTTCGAGCGGAGCGGGGAACATCAGGACGCCTCCCTTGGTGCGAGCGTCGCTTGAAACTTCTTCGTCAGGCCAGCCCGCACGATGTCGTAAGATGCGGTGATGCGGTGGCGTAGCTCATCTGTGGGCGCGTCCTCGTCCAGCCGAATCCAAGAGCGGTGGAAATAGGGTGCTTTGCGGCCCACACCTGCGTCGATCAACATGGTCGCGGTCTCGATGTCTTGGGTTTTGACCGAAATGCCCGGTTCCACCGACCCGATGCAGGCGAACATCTTGCCGCCAATTTTCCAAGCGTCATGCCCACCGCCCCATGGGTCGGATTTCTCGGCCCCCGGCAGCGGGGTGCAGATGGCGTCGACGGCTTTGCGGAAGGCTGTGCTCATGTTCAGTGCCCCCGCTCGTCTTGGTACATGTTCCACAGGAAGTAAGCGATGAAGAACAGCATGATAAAGAACAGCACGACGGCGATGGCGGCGCCGTAGCCCATGCGGAAGCCGTATTCGGACAGGGCCACTTCGAACATATAAAAGCTGAGCACACGGCTTTCGCCGAAGGGGCCGCCGTTCGTCATGATCGAAATCAGATCGAAGGAGCGTAGCGCGCCGATGATGGTCACCACGAAGGCGATGAAGGTGGCGGGTTTGAGTTGCGGGAGCACCACATACCACAGCATTCGCCAGCCTTTTGCGCCGTCAAGGCGGCCCGCTTCGATCTGTTCTGGGTCCACAGCGTTGAGGCCCGTCAGATACAGGATCATGCAATAGGCGGTTTGCGGCCAGAGCCCGGCGGCGATGATGCCGTAGGTGACATAGCGCTCATCCCCCAGCACGTTGATCGGGCCAAGCCCGACCCAGCCGAGCATGTGATTGAAGATGCCGAAGGTGGGGTCATAGAACCATGTGAAGACAAGGCCGACCACAACCTGGCTGATCACGAAGGGGAAGAAGAAAAGAGATTTGTATAGTCGGATGCCCCAGACATTCTGGTTCAGAAACAGGGCGATAAACAGCCCCGCTGGGATCGCCAGAAGGTAGAGGAACAGCCAGATAACGTTGTTGCGCAGGCTTGTGTAGAACGCGTCATCGTCGAACAGCTCGACGTAGTTTTCGGTGCCGACATAGGTGGCCTCACCCAGCCCGTCCCAGTCATAAAACGACACACCAATTGATTGGAAAATTGGCAGGATCACATAGACCGCGAAAAACAGGATGCCGGGCGCTAGGAACAGCCACGGGGTGACGGCGATCTCGTTGCGCTTGTACCAGCTTCGGGTTTCGAGCGTTGTGTCCATTGTGCGAGACCTTCGGGGGATACCTGCGTCGGGGTGGCGGCGGGGCGGCGGGCGGGGCCGCACTTTACTTGGAAGGTGTGAGGCGCACCGCAAAGGTGCGCCTCGGTCGTGTTATTTGTAGATCCGGGCCGCGGCCTTATCGAGGCGCGCGAGGATCTTGTCGAGATTGTCCGGCTTGACCATGAATTCCTGCAAGCCTTCCATGCCAGCCTTCGCCATTTCAGCTGGGGCATCGCGGTCAAAGAACTGCGCGACACCGCCGGGGCTGTTCGAGGACAGCATTTCGAAGCCTTCTTTCAGGAACTTGTCGTCATCCACGGATGAGTTCGCGTTGACCGGAAGTTGGCCCAGAGCATCGCCAGCATTGATCTTGGTCTGGTTTTCGGAAGACACCACGAAGCGCAAGAACTCTTTCGCGGCTTCCACGTTCTCGGCACCTGCCGGGATGTGGAATGTGTCAGTTGGCGCGTCTTCCGCCATTTCAACACCTTCGGTGATCATTGGGAACTGGTAGAAGTCCAGCTTGCTGTCATCCAGACCCGCTTCACGCAGCGGTGGCACGGCAAAGTTACCCTTGAGGATCGCGGCAGCGTCGCCGTTCACGATGAAGGGCAGCGATTCCTGCCAGCTGTAGGAGGTGTGGTTGTCCACGAACGCGCCCATGTCGAGCAGCTCACGCCAGTTGCCAAAGGTCGCGCGCACTTCGGGGCTGTCCCATTTGTGCTGACCGGCCATCAGTTCCGCGTGGTACTGGTAGCCATTGGTGCGCATGTTCAGGTAGTCAAACCAGCCGCCAGCCGTCCACAGGAACTTGGTGCCGATGGTGTAGCATTTGCGGCCCGAGTCGATGATTGCCTGACAGTTGGACTTCATCTCGGTGAAGTTGGCAGGCTCTTTCAGGCCCAGCTCTTCATAGATGTCTTTGCGGTAGTACACGCCCCACTGGTAGTAGGTATAGGGCACGCCCCATTGCTTATCGTCCAGCGTCATCGCGCCTTTGGTCGAGGCCAGTGCCGCCATGTCACCTTCGGCCCAAAGGTCCGAGATATCCATGAACAGGCCAGCATCCACATAAGGACGCATCCGGTTGGCAGCGTACCAGTTCGCCACGTCCGGCGGGTTGGCCGACAGCACGTTGCGGATTTGTGTTTTCCACGCCTCACGGTCGGTGATCGTCAGTTCGATCTCAAGGCCCGGATGCATTTCCCCGAAGCGTGCGACCATGTCCTCCATCACAGCGCGGGGGGCCGGGTTCGACATGTCGGAGGCGATCTTCAGCGTTCCGGTCAGTTCAGCGGCGGCAGGGCCGGCCAGCAGTGTCGACGCAGCGAGCGCGGCGAGAACGCCGCGGATTGGGTTTTTCATCTAAACATCTCCCTATCCGGTTTCTCTGGTGGGACCGGTTTTTAGTTCCACTATTTGAAACCTTGTTTTAGATATTGAAATCATGACCGCGACTCGCCTACCTTGTCAACGGGTTTTCGCGTCAGAGGAGAGGGCGTGAGGTCCGAGGGAGGGTTTAAGTTGTCCGCAGGTGGGACCGTTGGAAAAGCGATTGCCGTGCTCGATCAGGTGGCCGAGTTCGAGCGCCCGGTGCGCTTTGCCGAATTGCAGGCCACCTCGCCGCTGCCGAAGGCGACGCTGTACCGATTGGTGCAGACGCTGACAAGCGAGGGGCTTTTGCAGTTCGACCCCGATCAGCACACATATGCTTTGGGCGTGCGGCTGGTACGGCTGGCCCATGCGGCATGGCAACAATCGGCGCTGGCCCCGCTGGCGCGGGCGCATCTGGACCGACTGAGCGCCGAGATTGGCGAGACGGTGCATTTGGCGCAGCTTGATACGGCGCAAGTGCTGTATGTCGATAAACGCAACGCTGCCCAGCCGGTTGAGATGTTCAGCGATGCTGGCAAGGTGGGCCCGGCCTATTGCACGGGCGTTGGCAAGGCGATGCTGGCTTGGGTCGAGGAGCCGCGGCTGACCTCCGTTCTGAACCAGCAAAGCTATCACCGCTTTACCGAGACCACCTACCCGAACGCAGACAGCCTGCGCGCGGAACTGAGCAACATCCGCGCGCGCGGCTTTGCCTTTGACCGCGAAGAGCATGAGCCGGGGATCATCTGTGTCGCTGTGCCGATCCTGACCCGCAACGCGCGGATGCTGGGCGCGCTGTCGGTGACGGGGCCGACCACGCGCACCTCGCTGGACAAACTCGAAACACTGGCGCCGCTGCTGCAAAGCACCGCCGCCGCCATCGCCTCGGATGCCGCCGCATGGCGCTTTCCGGATCAGGCACAACCGCAAAGGACCGGGATATGACAGGTGTAACGCTTGAGAACACCATCAAACGCTATGGCGACACGCAGGTGATCCACGGGATCGATTTGCAGATTGAGGATGGCGAGTTTTGTGTCTTTGTCGGCCCATCCGGTTGCGGCAAGTCCACCCTGCTGCGGATGATCGCGGGGCTGGAGGAGACGAGCGAGGGCCAGATCAATATCGGCGCGCGGGATGTCACCCGGCTTGACCCGGCGCAGCGCGGCGTGGCGATGGTGTTCCAGACCTACGCGCTGTATCCGCATATGACGGTGGCCGAGAATATGGGCTTTGGCCTGAAGATGAATGGCGTTCCGAAGGATGAAGTCGCGCGCAAGGTGGGCGAGGCGTCGGATATCCTTAAGCTGGGTGACTACCTGAAGCGCAAGCCCAAGGCGCTGTCGGGCGGGCAACGCCAGCGGGTCGCCATTGGCCGCGCGATTGTGCGCGGGCCGGACGTGTTCCTGTTTGACGAGCCGCTCTCGAATCTCGACGCCGAACTGCGCGTGGAGATGCGGGTGGAGATCGCGCGCCTGCATCAGGAAATCGGCGCGACGATGATCTATGTGACCCATGATCAGGTCGAGGCGATGACGCTGGCGGATAAGATCGTCGTGCTGCGCGCGGGCCGGATTGAGCAGGTGGGCGCGCCGCTGGATCTGTATCGCGACCCGGACAACAAGTTCGTGGCAGGGTTCATTGGCTCGCCGTCGATGAATTTCCTGAGCGGCACGGTGCAGGGCGGTCAGGTTCATGTGCCGAGCCTTGGGCAGAGTGTGGCCGTGTCTGCCAACCTGCCCGCTGAGGGCAGTGAGGTGGTGCTCGGCCTGCGCCCTGAACATATGGAGCTAACACCCGGAGATGGGCTGCGGGTTGATCTGACCGAGGCGCTGGGCGGGGTGAGCTATACGCACATTGTCGCCGGGTCCGGCGAGAAGCTGATCATCGAAGAGCGCGGCGATGAGCGGGCGCGCAAAGGCGACACCTTTGGCATCACCTTTGACCCCGCGCGCGCCTATCTGTTCGACGCGCAAAGCGAGGCGCGGATCAGGTAGGGGGCTCTGCCCCCGCCCTGTGGGCTCCCCCGGAGTTTATCGGGCCAAGCGAAGGGCAGAGCGGTGCGCTTTTATCTTCTGAATTGGTGGACCATGCCCTAGGCTCAGGACTCATTAATCTTGCGGATCTGGTTTGACAGATTTACTGGCTGGCTAGGAGCAGGTTCGAAGGAATAGTGGTTCTATTTCAAGGGCCTGAGACGACGTCCAGCCAGTAAATCTGTCAAATCAAAGACGTCAAAATCGCTTCATCTCAGCGGCTCGGGCCGTGTGGAAAGTGATCCACTATTCCCGGCACGTCCCAAACCCCTGATATTTTGCGATTTTGGCGCCAGAGCCACAAGATTAATGGGTCCTGACCTTAAGGTCTGGGCGCGTGTCCGGCCTGAGAATATTTGACGTTACGGCGGCTTTTGCCTCAGCCAAAATTATCGATTAACGTGTATTCAACGCCGCCTATTTCGTCGGCGCGTTGGGAGCAGTTATTACCATGCCCGTCGATTTGACCGCTGGCGAAAGTGCCACGACATTACCCATCCCTAAGACCCGCGATCTGGCGCATATCCCGCATTTGCCTGCCCTGCCCATGCTTGGCCACACCCTCCAATTTCTACGCGACCCCTATGGGCTGCACCGGACCAGCGCAGAGCGGCTGGGTCCGATTTACAAGATCCATATCATCGGCGCGTGGCGGGTAACGCTGGGCGGAGCGGATGCGCTGGACTTGATCCTTGGGGATACCGAAAAGCTGTTCTCTTCCGCCGATGGGTGGAACCTGCTGGACCGGCTCTTTGGCGGCGGGTTAATGCTGCGCGATTTCGACGATCACCGCGACCATCGCCGGATCATGAATGCCGCCTTCCGCAAACCTGTGTTGGACGCCTATCGCGACCGGATGCAGGCGCTGATGCCGCGGCTGCTCGACGAATGGCCGGAGGGGACGGCGTTCGAGGCCTATCCCGCGATCAAACGCCTGACCCTGCGCATGGGCGCGGCGCTGTTCATGGGATTAGACGTGGATGATCCGCGAGTCGGCCAGTTGAATGCGGCGTTTGAGGCGCAGGTCGCAGCCTCGCTTGGCCTTATCCGCGCGCCCCTGCCGCTGACTGCGATGCGGCGCGGGGTGGTGGCGCGGCGGTACCTCCAAGAGACCTTCCGCGAGATGATCCCAGAGCGGCGCGCGCGCCCCGGCGCGGATTTCTTCTCGCAAATGTGTACGGCGACGGATGAAGATGGCAAGGCGTGGAGCGAGCAGGAAATCCTCGATCATTTCAACTTCCTGATGATGGCGGCGCATGACACGACGGCGGCGACGCTCAGCAAGCTGCTGTGGGCGTTGGCACGGTATGAGACATGGCAAGAGCAGGTGCGGAACGAGGTGCTTACCCTGCCAGATGGCCCGCTGGATGACGCTGCGCTGGCGCATCTGGAGGTAACGGACCGCGTCTTTCGCGAATGCCTGCGCCTGCTCCCGCCCGTGCCGTTCATCCCCCGCCGCGCGGTGCGGGACTTTACATGGAAGGGCACGGCGATCCCGGCAGGCACTTGGGTCTCGGCGCTGCCCGGGATGGTGCTGCGCTCAGGCGAACACTGGACGCACCCGGATCGGTTCGACCCGGACCGCTTCGCGCCGGGTCGCGACGAGCATCGCAACCACAAATACGCCTGGGCCCCGTTTGGCGGCGGTGCGCATAAATGCATCGGACTGCATTTCGCGGGGCTTCAGGTGAAGATGCTGCTGGTGACGCTGCTGCGCCGATATCGGGTGACGCTGGCCACTCCAGATGAAACCGTGTGGCAAAGCGTGCCGATTCCGAAGCCCCAGGGCGGGCTTCCGGTGGTGCTGACGCGGCTGTAACGACCAAGCGTTACAAAATTAACCATTCTCTGCGGTGCAGAAAGTTTGTTCTGGACTGAACATACTTTCATCGATATGCGTTCACGTGTGAACAAACCCTGTGTGAGTCGATGACTGCCCTGCCCGCCAAATCCCCCCTGTCTGACGAAGGCGATCTGTTTCGCTTGCTCCGTCAGGTAGAGCGTGCGCCGGGGGCCTCTCAACGCGCAATCGCGGCCGCGCTCGAGATTTCGCTGGGCCGTGTGAACAGCTATCTGCGCGACGCGCAAGAGGCCGGGCTGATCGAACGCTCGCAAGCCAACAGCACGGATCGGCGCAGCCGCATAGCCTACACGCTCACATCCAAGGGCCTGTCTGAGAAAGACCGGCTGACCAACTCATTCCTCGCTCACAAATTCGAAGAATATGAGGCGCTGCACCGCGAGCTGACCGGCTCTGTCAGCGACCTCGCCCCCCTCAAATACCGGAGTAGTTTGATGCAAAACAACCTTGCCCCCATCCCCGAGCTGTATGTGTCTTATGACAGCGCGCAGAAGCTGAAGACAGACGCGGCAGATCTGACCAGCCACGACCTGACCCCGCGCCAGATCTGCGATCTGGAATTGCTGATGAATGGCGGCTTTAACCCGCTGAAAGGGTTCCTGTCCGAAGCCGATTACAACGGTGTCGTCGAGAACATGCGCACCGCCGATGGCGCGCTGTGGCCGATCCCGATCACGCTGGACGTCAAAGAAGATTTCGCCGCCTCCGTTGAAATTGGTCAGGATATTGCCCTGCGTGACCAAGAGGGCGTGATCCTCGCCACCATGACCGTCACCGACAAGTGGAAGCCGAACAAGGCGCTTGAAGCCGAGAAGGTGTTTGGCGCGGATGATGACGCGCACCCGGCGGTAAACTACCTGCACAATGTGGCGGGCGATTGGTATCTGGGCGGGCCGATAACCGGCATCCAGCAGCCGATCCACTATGATTTCCGCGCGCGCCGCGACACGCCGAACGAGCTGCGCTCGTACTTCCGCAAGCTGGGTTGGCGTCGCATTGTTGCATTCCAAACCCGCAACCCGCTGCACCGCGCGCATCAGGAACTGACCTTCCGCGCCGCGAAAGAAGCGCAAGCCAACCTGCTGATCCACCCCGTCGTGGGCATGACCAAGCCCGGCGATGTGGACCACTTCACCCGCGTGCGTTGCTATGAGGCCGTTCTGGACAAGTACCAGCCTGCGACTACCACCATGTCGCTGCTCCCGCTTGCGATGCGCATGGCAGGTCCGCGCGAGGCGGTCTGGCACGGGCTGATCCGCGCAAACTATGGCTGCACCCATTTCATCGTGGGCCGTGACCATGCTGGCCCCGGCAAAAACTCTGCCGGTGACGATTTCTATGGCCCTTATGACGCGCAGGACCTGTTCCGCGCGAACCAAGAAGAAATGGGCATCGAAATGGTC
>CAZPXE010000038.1:0-9491 GCA_964590545.1 uncultured Rhodobacterales bacterium
TAGGCCAGCGCTGTTTCAGCCGGGGTCAGCAGTAGCAGCGCGTCCATCTCGTCACGCCAAGCCGTCATCAGGCAAGCCAGCGGATTGGTCGCGCCAAACACCGTGTCCGCATTGAGCGTTAGCGCCACATCCCCGCCCAGCAAATGCCGCGCCGCTTTCACACCGCCCCCGGTATCGAGGATTTCCGGCTCATGCGACAGCAGCACCCGGTCGCCCCATTTTGTCTCAACATGAGCCACCAAAACCTCCGAAAGGTAATGCGTGTTCACGACAACCGGCGTACATCCCGCCTCCATCGCAAAGGCAATTGCGCGATCCAGCATCGCCACGCCGTCCACTTTGAGAAGCGGCTTTGGCGTATCTTTGGTGAGCGTGCCCATGCGGGTGCCAAAGCCCGCTGCGAAGATCATAACCGGCAGGCTCATAGGGCGAACTCCGATGGGCGAGCTTGGGCCATTACGGCGCGCAACTCAGCACAAGCCGGATGGGCGAGGTCGCGCTGAAAATGCGCCAGCACGCGTGGGATCAGGGCAAGGTATTGCGGCTTGTCGTAAAGCTTGGCGAAGCGCACGAACAGGCCAAGGATTTTGGCATTGCGCTGCGCGCCCAGAATGGCGCAATCCGCAGTTACATCCTCAAGGTCCATGCCTTTGGCCTTCGCAAATCGCTGCTTCATTGCATTTGCAACGTCATCCGAAACATCGCGCCGCGCATCCTCAAGCAGCGACACCAAATCATAGGCCGGATGCCCTGCAAGCGCGTCCTGAAAGTCCAGCAAACCAACGCGGGCCAGCCCTGCGCGTTCTGGCAGCCACAGCAAATTCTCCGAATGGTAATCGCGCAAAATGGTCACTGGCAGGCCGTCCGAAAGGTGTGACAACGCGGTGTTGAGCGCCGCGCGAAACGCCTCACGCAGATCAGGTCGGTCCAAATACCAGTCCAACACCAATTGCGACTCGCGTTGATAGATCGAGGCGGAGTACGGGGGCAGGATCGGCGCAATTGCATGGCCTTGCAAATCGACCAACAGGTCCACTGCGTTTGCGTAAAGCTCGGCCTCCAAGTGCGGAGATTTGGACAGCACGCGAGCGAAAAGATCATCGCCCAAATCCTCAAGCAGCAAAAACCCATTTTCCGGATCACTCTCAAAGACATCTGGCGCTGAGTATCCCAACTCTCGCAGATACGCGCCAACGGCTACAAACGGGCGGGTGTCTTCGTTGCGCGACGGGGGGGCATCCATCAGGACGGCAAATTTGTCATCGTTCTTGAGCCTTGCATAGCTGCGGTTGGACGCATCATCTGTGATCGGTAGCGTCTCTGCATCGCTCCAGCCAGTTTGCACCAAAAACGCCGTGCGCAAGGCAGCGCGATCCTCTTGCAACCCGTTGAGCCAGCCCCAATTGTCGCCACTTGGCTCAATCGAAACGCAGCGGGCGTCGTCATCAATGCGGCTTTGCGTCAAGGTTACATCCAAATGGCGTGACGGTGTGAGCCCTCCCAGCTTTTGGGGCCATTCAACAAGCACAATCGCCTCGTCAAAGGCTTGCGAAAATCCTAGATCTTCAGTCTCATGATCAGATCCGAGCCGGTAAAGATCGGCGTGCCAAATCGGCGTGCCATCTGCCGCATCATAGGTTTGCACAAGCGTGAAGGTCGGTGATGGGATGTCCTCGTGGCGCGTGGCGTCGGGTAACAGGCTTCGGATCAAACCGCGGGTGAAATGGCTTTTGCCGGCACCCACCACGCCATGCAGCAACAGCGCATCACCGGACGCAAGATGCGCGGCAATCCGGGCTGCTAGCGCAGTCGTGGCCTCTGGTGTTGGGCAGTAAAAATGAGACGTCACGATGCAAGCGGCCTGTGGGTGAAAGATGTCTACCTTTTGGCGCGTCTGGCTCCCGTTGACAAGCAAGTGAGACCGCTCATGCGATTTGGCTGTGAAGTCGCCTTAATGCAGTTGGTGAAACCGGAAAGTTAAACGCCGCTTCAACAGACCCGTCCGTGTTACCCGGCGCTAAGGTTAGGGCAATATCGTGTTTCAACGCCAATTCGCGCAGCAATGCAACAACCAGCGAAAAGCGGCGGCCCTCAAGATCCGCGGCATGCTCGGTCTCGTAAATCACCGAGAACCCAGCAGACTTCTCTGCCAAATTGCCGCGCAAACTGGCCTTGCCACCGGCCGCGATAAGGGCCCCGACAAGAACCAGCACAGAGTTGAGGAAATTCGGTCCCAGCCCAGCCGCTTCAAACACTTCTTGCAGGACATCCGCGTCTTCACTCGAGATATCCAGCCCGCGATTGCGCCCTGACGCAAGCGCTTTGCTAAGATCACCCGCCATCAATTCAGTGGAAACGTCGGGGTCTGTGGGTGCGCTCGTTTCCAAGAGCAATCCTTCCAACATGTTCAGTTTTTCGCCCAAATCAGCCTGCAAATCGCGCCCATCGACACGATCCTGACGCGACAGATGCAATTTTAGATGCTCCAGGCTCAGCCCAACAAGATCGCGCTCGTTTTGCCGATCTGCCACCAGCTGACTATAGGCCGACGTAATCTCACCCAATGTCGCGCCGGTTTTGGTGACATCCAGAAAAGCCATCAGGCTTGATCCGTCCGGCAATGGCGCGAATTGCCCCAAAATTGTCCTGCCATCAATCGTGTCAAACTGCGCGCGCCAGCTAGTGCGCTGACCCGTATGTGTGACGAAATCAAGCGCTTTGGTGAAAAGGGACTGGGCCGAGCTTCGTGTGTCAAACGCCAGCTTAACGTCATGGATCGTGGGGGCATCTGCCACAGATTTCGGATCAAAGCCCCAAATCGTTTCAAAGGACGGGTTGGAAAAGACCAATCCACCGGCAGTGTCAAACACCGCCACACCTTCAGAGAGCGTGGCCAAAATGGTTTCGCTGAGATCGATTTGCCCACGGAATTTCTGCTCCAGAGACTTCGCAATCGACACATCTTCAAACAGCAGCGCCATCGCGCCTTTGGGATGTGGGCTGCCAGTAACCCGAAGGGTCTGTCCGCCGGGCAAATCCCAGTCCTCGCAAAAATCACCGTCTTTGGCAGAGCGCGCGATCGCGTTGATCTTTTCCCGCCAAGCAACGAAATCCCGCGCCTCGGGCATTTTGCGCTGCTCGCGCAAGCGCTCCAGAAAGCCGATGAAATCCGGGCGCGCGGCGAGCCAAGCAGGATCAATCGACAGCAGTTCTGAAAGGGCGGGATTGAACATACTCAAGGAGCGGTCCGCATCAAACACAGCCAAGCCAATGGGTATATGCGCGAAGGTCTCTGTCAGGGTGCAAATGAAGCGGTGAAGGGTTTGCTCGGCATCAACGATCTTGCTTGCGGCCACTGCAACAAAAAGTGCCTGATCCATTTCCAAAAGCGTTTTGGTCACGCCGTACCAAGTCTTGACTTCATTCTCATCAAACACCGCAAGCCGGGTTTCTTCGCCAACTGGCAAGCGGCGCAAATCGTCGGGTCGGAAACGATAGGGCGGCTGGTCCGCCTCTTCATCGGGCACGCAAACCGAATTGTAGGCAGGATTGCTCCAGATCAGTTCACCATTGGGACCTTCAATCCATGACAGCGCAGGAACTTCGTCCAAAACCTTGCGGGTATGCACAAGCTCTTGCTGCGCCACGGCCAGCTTTGCTTCCAAGTTCAGTTTTTCACGATGGCTCTGGGTTATGTCCAGAAATGTGACCTCACACACGCCTTGAACAGGGCGGCCCTCAACCAGAAAGTAAGTCTCGTCGTTCAGCGCTATGGTCTGGCGAAATGTCAAACCGCTGCCGGTCAAATCGATCAGCGCAGCCTCTAACGCCCGATTGCGGAATTTATCGACAATGACTTTCCATGGCGGATCCGATGGCGCATCACCCAAAAACGCGAGCGCCGTTGGGGTCATCGCCGTGCAGGACTGACCGATGAATTGGAACACGATGCCCGCATCAGAGGCAAAGTCATGAGTTTGGGAAGACATCTGCGCACGCTTGTCGCGCTGCGCAAACAGCAGCATAGTGCAAAAGCTCAGCCCAAAAACAACAACGCCCATGATCAGGCTGTTGCCGGGCATAAATTCCACAAACCAACTGTTGACGCTATCCAGCGACATAAAATTTATTAACCTCTGCTAAGCGATTCTTAACAGAGTCTAAATTTCGAATATTAACCAAAGGTTAAGCACGTTTAGGCGATCAAATTTCTTGGCTTTGAGCCCCATTTCACGCTTAGAGATCAAATCGCGCGTTTTCGCCCAGCGCCGCGCGCGCAGTGCTCAGCGGGACTTCCAAGGCAGAGCGGTTCCAGCTGACCTCAACAACAGCGCCAAGTGGGGTCAACGCCTCTGTGAGCTCAGGCGAAACCTTCTTGCTGTGATTTGAAAAGTCGATCCCAGCCCCCGAGCGCTCCAAAAGCGTTTTCGCGATGAAAACGCCCAGCCCCATGCCGTCATAACCTGGCCGCTGAGCATCGCTGCGTTTGCGTGAACCCGGACGACGCAAGAACGGATCGCCAATGCGCCCGAGCAGATCAATGGGAATGCCCGGCCCATCATCAGCAATGGCAAGGCTGATGTCGGTTTGGGTCCAGTCATATTCCACAATCACCTTGCTGGCCGCAAAATCGACCGCGTTCTGGATCAAATTGCGCAAACCATGAATGATCTCCGGGTGACGGGCAATCATCGGGTGTTCGTTGCCTGCGCCCTTCTCGGCCTCGCTGTGATAGCGCTGGCGGATGTCAACGCGGATGCCCCGGTTCATATGCGGTTCTGCTGCTTCCTCCAAAACCGCCAAAAGCGGCGCTGAACGCAGCACGGCATCATCTTTACCCGCACGCCCCATGTCGTGCAGAATAACCCGGCACCGCTCGGCCTGCTCTATGATCAGGTTGATATCTTCCAGCAAAACCGGGTCGTCGCGCACATCTTCTGCCAGTTCTGCTGAAACCAATTTGATCGTGGCAAGCGGCGTGCCAAGCTCGTGGGCTGCGGCAGCCACCACGCCTCCAAGGGCCGTTAGTTTTTGTTCCCGCGCGAGCGCCATTTGGGTTGCTTGCAGGGCCAGTGACATCGAGAATCCCTCGACCGTCACGCGCCGGGCATAGCCTGATAGAAACACAATGCCGATCACCAGCGCCATCCACATGCCCTGCACAAAGAGCGGCGCAATCTCCAGCACAGTGCCGTCGAGTTTATGCAGCGGCAAATGCCAAAACATCAACGCTGTAATCGCAAGGATCGTCACCGTCGCCAAAAGCAGGGTCGAGCGCAGCGTGAGCGCGGTTGCTGAAATCGTCACTGGCGCCAAAAACAGAAGCACAAACGGATTGGACAGCCCGCCCGCCAGATAAAGCAAGAGCGCAAGCTGTCCGATATCAAACAGCAGCGTCAGCATGGCTTCGCGTTCGGTTAGCCGTGTGTTTTTGGGATGAGACCATAGGCTGAACAGATTGAACGCCACCGAAAGCCCGATGGCCAACGCCACAAGGTCCAGCCGAATATCCAGCTCAAGAATAAGTGAAGCGACCAAAATCGCCATCGTTTGCCCGGTAATCGCCAGCCATCGCAGGGAAATCAACGTCCTGAGACGGATCCAGTCGCTACGTGCGGCATTATTGAACAGGCTCAAAGGTTGTTCGTTCATATATAAGGGACTACGTCATGGGCAAATCCGGCGCAAACGCCTTTCGCTATGGCGGATCAAATTTTGACGAACCACTGAACCACGCTGACCTTTGAATTGGATCAAGACATGACCAAAACAGTCGCAATCATTGCCAGCGCTCTTGTCGCCCTCGGTCTTGTCATGGGCGCCGCAGTTGTTTTGACGCAAGGCAGCGACGCAGATCGCTTTGCCTCCTGCCGCAAATCCAAAATTGTTGGCGGATCGGGTCTTGGTGGACCGTTTGAGCTGGTCAATCATTTGGGCGAAACGGTCACGGACGCGGATGTGATCAAGGGCCCGTCGCTGGTTTATTTTGGCTATACCTACTGCCCGGATGTTTGCCCGATTGATACAGTGCGCAACGCTGAGGTGGCAGATATTCTTGAGGCGGATGGCACCGAAATAGGCCTTGCCATGATCACAATTGATCCTGCCCGTGACACGCCTGAGGTGATGGCTGGCTTTGTTGAAAATGTGCATGAGCGAATGATTGGCCTCACGGGCGAGCAATCCGCGATTGAGGCTGCTATAAAGGCCTATCGCGCCTATGCCAAACGCAGCGGGGACGATCCGGAATACTATTTGATGGACCACTCGGTTTACACCTATCTGGTCGCACCCGGTGAAAATGTGCTCGAGGTCATCCGGCGTACTGAAACACCTGAACAAGTGGCCCAAACAGTGGCGTGTTACACGGATAAGTTCTGATCTGCGCCTGTTAGGTATGTTGAGATTGAGGGTTTGACCCCCACGACCCGCTTCACTACAAACGAATGTTAACAAAGAGTTAATAGAAGGGTCCGGCAATGTCAGAAGACGAAGCAGTGTTTGATGAAATCGGCGAAGACAACTCGCTGTTGCTGCTGGATGATGACGAGCCGTTTTTGCGCCGCTTGACCCGCGCGATGGAAAAGCGCGGCTTTGATCCGATCCCCGCTGAAACCATTGCACAGGGCAAAGGCATCGTGGCCAACAAGCCGCCCGCTTACGCTGTCGTTGATCTGCGTCTTGAGGATGGCAACGGGCTTGATGTGGTGGAAGCACTGCGCGAAAAGCGCCCCGATGCCCGCATTGTCGTGCTGACCGGTTATGGTGCAATTGCCACGGCTGTCGCCGCTGTGAAGATCGGCGCGACAGACTATTTGTCAAAACCTGCGGATGCAAATGACGTCACCAATGCGCTCTTGGCCCGGCAAGAGGCAAAGCCACCACCGCCTGACAATCCAATGTCTGCTGACCGCGTGCGCTGGGAACATATCCAGCGCGTATTTGAGCTTTGTGATCGTAACGTTTCGGAAACCGCACGTCGCCTAAACATGCACCGACGGACATTACAGCGCATCTTGGCGAAACGCTCGCCTCGGTAAAGTATTTCTAGACAAATACAACCTATTGGTGTGTACTGATCTCCGTAGGGAGAATCACTCATGGACGGCAATACCTTTAATTCAGGTCTGGAAACGCTCGGCGTGAGAATTCCATATGACCCAACAATCATTACCCCAGTGATTTTGGATGCAATTCTAGCGGATGCGTTTGAAGCCCGCGAAGCTTCCGAGATTCCGGATATTGTGCGCTCTGGCGACAATATCTTGGAAATTGGCGCGGGAATTGGCTTCATTTCTACCCTTCTGGCGCGCCAACCCGGTGTCGGCAACATATACGCAGTGGAGGCCAACCCCGCTCTTCTGCCGTTTATGTCAGACCTGCACCAGCTCAACGGCACGCATGAAAAAGTCGAGCGACTGAACTTTGTACTGACCAATGAGGACGCACACGCCCTCACTTTCTACCAGCGCTCTGACTTTTGGATGGGGTCCTTGATGAAAGGCCCTAATCCTTACTACTCGACCGTGGAAGTCCCCACAGCAAACCTTGATGAATTCCTTCGTGACAAAGAGATCAGCCTGATCGTCTGCGACATAGAAGGTGCAGAAACCGTGATCTTCAACAATGCCGACCTCTCTTTGGTTGATCGCATTTATGTTGAACTGCACGACCATGTTACCGGACTGTCCGGTGTCGGACATGTATTCCGCACCCTCAGCGAACACGGTTTCGAATACGACCCACGCCACTCCACCAAAAGTGTCGTGTTGTTCCAAAAAATTGGAGACGACGATATCGTTCGGCCCTATGCCGGGTGATTTGCTGCTTGCAACCGGCATTCACTCGGCCTATATCGTGCTCAACAGCGGAAGCTAGCGTCCAAACCTAGCCTCCACCGGAAAATAAAACGGGCCGCTGGCCCGTTTTTTTGTGCCTAATTGAAATGCAGGAACCCCGTGACCGAACTCATCGCCAGATCCGGAATTGACCAACGCTTGGCCGCCATTGTGCAGCCGGCAATCGAAGACATGGGCTTCGAATTGGTGCGCATCCGGCTCATGAGCGGCAAAACCAAGACGCTCCAGATCATGGCCGAGCGTCCAACGGGCGGCATTGAGGTTGATGAATGCGCTGAAATCAGCCAGACCGTTTCCGCCCTCTTGGACGTCGAAGATCCGATCAAAGACGTCTACACGCTTGAGGTTTCCTCGCCGGGCATTGACCGTCCGTTAACCCGTATGAAGGACTTTGAGGTTTGGGCCGACTACGAGGCCAAGCTTGAAACTTCCGAACTGATCGACGGGCGCAAACGCTTCAAGGGCATGCTCAAGGGCACCGAAGGTGGCGAAATCCTGATCGAAATTCCCGAGGGCCTCATCGGCCTGCAATTTGACTGGCTCACAGATGCAAAGCTGGTCCTGACTGACGAACTGATCGCCGAATCCTTGCGCAATCGCAAAGAGCAGGGTTTCGACGAAAGCAAATTCGACGACATAGAAACAAGCGAGGGCTGACATGGCTATCACAACCGCAAACCGTCTTGAGCTGCTGCAAATCGCAGACGCAGTTGCGCGCGAAAAGATGATCGACCCCGATCTCGTGATCGAAGCGATGGAAGACAGCTTGGGCAAAGCCGCCCGGTCCCGCTACGGCGCTGAGTATGACATCCGCGCCAAGATCGACAAAAAGTCTGGCGAGCTGACCATGACCCGCGTGCGCGAAGTCGTTGAGGAAGTGGAAAACCACTTCACCGAGATGACCCCCGCCGATGCCAAGGCCCATCTGGACAACCCACAAGTGGGCGATCTGATCATCGACAGCCTCCCGCCAATGGATTTTGGCCGCATCGCCGCGCAATCTGCCAAGCAAGTGATCATGCAGCGCGTGCGCGAAGCCGAGCGCGAGCGTCAGTACGAAGAATTCAAAGATCGCGCCGGCACCATCATCAACGGCATGGTCAAGCGCGTCGAGTACGGCAATGTCGTCGTCGATGTGGGCCGTGGCGAAGCTATCCTGCGCCGCGACCAGTTGATCCCCCGCGAACTCTTCCGCAACAACGACCGCGTGCGCGCCTATATCCGCGACGTGCGCTCCGAAGTGCGCGGCCCGCAAATTTTCCTCTCCCGTACAGCGTCCGAATTCATGGCCGAGCTGTTCAAAATGGAAGTGCCGGAAATCTATGACGGCATCATCGATATTAAGGCCGTGGCCCGCGACCCCGGATCGCGCGCGAAGATTGCGGTGATTTCCTATGATAGCTCGATTGATCCGGTTGGTGCTTGCGTCGGTATGCGCGGCTCTCGTGTGCAGGCCGTTGTCAATGAATTGCAGGGTGAGAAGATCGACATCATCCCGTGGAACGAAGACCAGCCGACTTTCCTTGTGAACGCGCTGCAACCAGCCGAAGTGAGCAAGGTGGTTTTGGACGAAGAAGCCGGGAAAATCGAAGTTGTGGTGCCGGAGGAGCAACTCTCGCTCGCCATCGGTCG
>CAZPXE010000038.1:9501-14661 GCA_964590545.1 uncultured Rhodobacterales bacterium
CGGTCGCCGTGGTCAGAACGTGCGTCTGGCCAGCCAACTGACTGACCTCGACATCGATATCATGACGGAAGAGCAAGAAAGCGCCCGCCGTCAGGCTGAGTTTGAAGAACGCACCAAGCTGTTCATCGAAACGCTGGATCTGGACGAATTCTTTGCCCAGCTTCTGGTGTCCGAAGGGTTCACCAACCTTGAAGAGGTTGCTTACGTTGAAGTGGACGAGCTTTTGGTGATCGACGGTGTGGACCAAGACACCGCCAGCGAATTGCAGGCCCGTGCGCGCGACTTCCTTGAAGAGCAGGCACGCAAGGCATTGGAGAACGCAAAGGAACTTGGGGCCGAAGAGAGCCTTATTGAATTTGAAGGGCTCAGCCCCCAAATGGTCGAAGCGCTGGTGAAAGATGACGTCAAGACGCTGGAAGACTTCGCCACCTGCGCCGACTGGGAACTGGCAGGCGGCTGGACCACCGATGGCGGCGAGCGTGTGAAGGATGACGGTATTCTGGAGCCGTTCGACGTTTCGCTGGAAGAAGCGCAACATATGGTGATGACCGCGCGTATCCTTTTGGGCTGGGTTGATCCAGCGGATCTAGAGGCTGATGAGGCCGAAGAAGACGCTGACGCCGAAGCAACCGAGGAGGTGGAGGCCTGATCTCAGGCCTCCTTGCGGTAGGCACATGACGCGCGGTGGTCGTCATAAGGATCGGGAGGCAGGGCCCGAGCGCACATGTCTGGCGACACGTGAGCTGCGCCCGAAATCCGAGTTGATCCGCTTTGTGACGGGACCGGACGGGTCCGTGGTGCCGGATATTGCCGGGAAACTACCGGGTCGTGGATACTATGTGACGGCGGACCGCGGCGCGCTGGAAGCGGCTGTTGCCAAGAAGGCCTTTGCGCGCGGCGCGAAAGAGTCAGTGACTGTGCCCGAGGGTCTGGTGGACCAGATCGAAGGGCAATTGGCGCGTAGAGTTGTGGACCTGATCTCGCTGGCGCGGAAGTCGGGTAAGGCGGTCGCCGGGTATGAAAAGGTCAAATCCTGGCTCGACCGGGAAGAGGCCCAAGTGCTGATCCAGGCCAGCGATGGCTCGGAACGCGGAAAGTCGAAGCTAAGCACGCCGCATCTCGGCACATTCATTGGCTGGCTCACGGCGGATGAATTGGGTTTGGCATTCGGGCGGCAAATTGTGATACATGGGGCGCTCGCCTCTGGCGGACTCAGCAGACGTGTTGTAGAGGAAGCCCAACGGCTGAAAGGCGTACGCCTCAGCAAAGGCGGGAAATCCGCCGAGAAAGGACGAAAAGCTTTATGAGCGAAGACGGCAAAAAGACATTGGGACTACGCGGCGCTGCTCGGTCAGGGAATGTGAAGCAAAGCTTCAGCCATGGCCGGACAAAGAACGTCGTGGTGGAAACCAAACGCAAGCGCGTTGTCGTGCCAAAGCCCGGCGCGGGCAAGTCTGGTGCGTCTGGGGCTGCGGCTGGGGGTGACCCGTCCAAGCGTCCCGCCGGGATTTCCGATGCTGAGATGGAGCGCCGTCTGAAAGCGGTGCAAGCTGCGAAAGCGCGTGAGGTCGAAGAAGCTGCCGCCCGCGAGGCTGACGAGAAGGCCCGTGAGGAAAAGCGTGCCCGCCGCCGCGCCGAACAGGAAGCCAAAGAGCGCGAAGAGCGCGAGCGCGAGGAAGGTCTGCGGGCCAAGAAAGAAGAAGAAGAGCGCAAGGCCAAGGAAGTGGCCGAAGCTGCGCGCGCTGCCGAAGAAGCCAAGAAAGCCCCTGCCGCCGCCCCTGCGCGCCCGGCAGAGAACCGGGGTGGGCCGAGCAAGCCTCCTGCTGCCCCGTCGCGCAAGGATCGCGAGCGGGATGACCGCCCGACCACCCGGGGTCGCGGCGATGACGGTGGACGCCGTGCGGGCAAACTGACGCTGAATCAAGCGCTGTCCGGGGCCGAAGGCGGACGTCAACGCTCGATGGCAGCGATGAAGCGCAAGCAAGAGCGCGCGCGTCAGAAAGCCATGGGCGGCGCGGCTGAACGAGAAAAGGTTATGCGCACGGTGCAACTGCCCGAGGCAATTGTGGTGAGCGAGCTTGCCAACCGGATGTCCGAGCGTGTGGCTGATGTTGTTAAGTCGCTGATGAACAGTGGCATCATGGCGACGCAAAACCAGTCTATTGATGCGGACACCGCCGAATTGATCATCGAAGAATTTGGTCACAAAGTGCAGCGCGTCTCTGACGCTGACGTGGAAGACGTGATCGAAACGCAGGAAGATGCGGAAGAAGATCTCGATGCACGCGCGCCGGTGATTACCATCATGGGTCACGTTGACCACGGTAAAACCTCGCTGCTCGATGCGATCCGCAATGCCAAGGTTGTGGCGGGCGAGGCTGGCGGAATCACCCAGCATATCGGGGCCTATCAGGTTGAACAGGGCGGCAAAAAACTGTCGTTCCTCGACACGCCGGGCCACGCGGCCTTTACGTCGATGCGCTCACGCGGTGCGCAAGTGACGGATATCGTTGTGCTTGTCGTGGCTGCCGACGATGCGGTCATGCCGCAGACCGTTGAGGCGATCAATCACGCCAAAGCGGCGCAGGTGCCGATGATCGTTGCGATCAACAAGATTGACCGCCCGGGGGCCAACCCGGACAAAGTGCGGACCGATCTTTTGCAGCACGAAGTGATCGTCGAGAAGCTGTCGGGCGACGTGCAGGACGTGGAAGTTTCCGCGATCACCGGTCAGGGCCTTGATGAGCTGCTCGAAGCTATCGCGCTGCAAGCGGAAATTCTTGAACTGAAAGCGAACCCGACACGTGCCGCCGTTGGAGCTGTGATCGAAGCGCAGCTTGACGTGGGCCGTGGTCCTGTCGCGACTGTACTCGTGCAGAACGGGACTCTGCGCCAAGGCGATATCTTCGTCGTAGGCGAGCAGTGGGGTAAAGTTCGCGCGATGGAGAATGACCAGGGCAAGCGCGTCAAGGAAGCTGGTCCATCCGTACCGGTTGAGGTGCTCGGCCTGAACGGCACACCCGAGGCGGGCGATGTTCTGAACGTGGTTGAGACCGAAGCACAAGCACGTGAAATTGGCGAATATCGCGCCCAAGCCGCCAAAGACAAGCGCGCAGCGGCCGGTGCGGCGACTACGCTTGATCAGCTTCTCGCCAAGGCGAAGGCGGACGAGAATGTGGCAGAACTGCCGATCCTCGTGAAAGCCGACGTGCAAGGCTCTGCCGAAGCGATCGTTCAGGCGATGGAGAAAATCGGCAACGATGAAGTGCGCGTGCGCGTGCTGCATTCGGGCGTTGGTGCGATCACTGAAACAGATGTGGGTCTGGCCGAAGCCTCTGGCGCGCCAATCATGGGCTTTAACGTCCGGGCAAATACGTCCGCGCGGAATACCGCGAACCAGAAAGGCGTCGAGCTGCGCTATTACTCGGTGATCTACGATCTGGTGGATGACGTGAAAGCGGCGGCGTCTGGCCTGCTCAGCGCCGAAATCCGCGAGACCTTCATTGGCTACGCTCAGATCAAGGAAGTCTTCAAAGTGTCCAATGTGGGCAAGGTTGCGGGCTGTCTTGTCACCGAAGGTGTCGCGCGTCGCTCTGCCGGGGTACGTCTGCTGCGGGACAACGTGGTGATCCACGAAGGCACGCTGAAAACGCTCAAACGCTTCAAAGACGAAGTGGCCGAGGTGCAGTCGGGTCAGGAATGCGGGATGGCATTCGAGAATTACGACGATATTCGCCCCGCCGACGTGATCGAGATTTTCGAGCGCGAAGAGGTGACGCGAACGCTCGCGTAGAGAGTTTCATCACCTTTGCAAAATACAAAACCCGCCCTGCGATCAAACCGGGCGGGTTTTTTTGTTTAAGCGGCCTTTTGAACGGGCCTTCCAGAGTAGGTCGAACTTCCGACGCGGACTATCATCCGTCCATCCGGCAACGACTTTACGAAGATGCCTTGGACAGAGATATGGCCGCCTATCGTTATGGTTCGCAGCATGATCAATCCTCCCCGATGAAACGACGCTGCTAAAGATAAGGGCGAGTGATTGCCTATAGGTTAACACATCGTTCCAATTTGCCAACTATTTTTAGTTGAATCTTACGTTTCTGCTTGATTTTGCAACTTTTGGCAGATCGGCGTTCGAGTCCGTCAACTCAAAGCCAGTCTCGTAAGATGGGGATAAGTGGTATGTCAGCCGCTGGCATTGGATAGTCACGTAGCTTGTTCGGACGCACCCAAGCCAGCTTTTGCCCCTCGCGCGAGGTTGGCGTTCCTTCCCATTTGCGGCAGGCAAAAAGCGGCATTAGCAAATGGAAATCATCGTAGCTGTGGCTGGCGAAGGTCAGCGGCGCAAGGCAGCTTTCCCACGTGTCAATTCCCAACTCTTCTTGCAGCTCGCGCACCAGCGCGACTTCAGGCGTTTCACCGGGTTCGACCTTGCCGCCGGGAAATTCCCACAGACCAGCCATGGACTTTCCTTCGGGCCGCTGCGCCAAAAGAACCCGCCCATCCACATCGATCAGCGCAACGGCAGAAACCAGAACCACCTTCATGTCAGCTCCGATAGTCCGCGTTGATCGAGATATAACCGTGGGTCAAATCGCAGGTCCAAACCGTTGCGGTGCCCGCTCCGAGACCGAGATCGACGGAAATCGACACATTCGGTTGTTTCATATAATCCGCGCCATCTTCTTCGCGGTAGTTTGGCGAAACCCACCCATTCTCGGCCACCAGAACATCACCAAAGGAAATCGATAACCGGTCACGGTCAGCTTCCGCTCCTGATTTACCAATGGCCATAACGACACGGCCCCAGTTTGGGTCCTCTCCGGCAACCGCGGTTTTGATCAGTGGTGAATTTGCAATCGCCATCGCGTGGGTGCGCGCGTCTTCGTTCGATACAGCGCCGCTGACACAGACCGTCACAAACTTGGTCGCACCTTCGCCGTCGCGCACCACTTGATGCGCAAGATCCAGCATGACCCCGTGCAGCGCCTGCTCGAAAGCGGCGTTGCCGTCGACATCAATACCGGACGCCCCCGTGGCACAAAGCAGCAGGGTGTCCGAAGTGGACGTATCGCTATCGACAGTGATGCAGTTGAACGTTTTCTCGTTCAAGCGCGAGAGCATTGATTGCAGCGCGGGTTGCGCACAGACCGCGTC
>CAZPXE010000039.1:0-14447 GCA_964590545.1 uncultured Rhodobacterales bacterium
ACACCGCCTTGTCCCGGTACTTCGCGGGTTTCGGCGTAGACGAGGATCCGCTCGGACACGTCCAGTTCCTCGGCCGCGATATGGAAGCCGCGCGTGACTTTGGGTTGCGTCGTGCGCTTGATCTCGATGGCCCAGATGTCTCCACGCGGGAGTTTCAGGATCAGGTCGATTTCCGCCCCGGCTGAAGAGCGGTAGAAGCTCGCCTGCGTCCCGCGCGGCGCAGCGGCGATCAGGGCTTCGATGCAGAAGCCTTCCCAAGACCCGCCCACAACAGGATGTCCAAGCAGGTTTTCCATGGTCTCAATCCCGAGCAGCGCATGGGTGAGGCCGGGATCGCGGATGTAGACTTTGGGCGATTTAACCAGCCGCTTGCCCGCATTTGCGTGCCAAGGTTGGAGGCGACGCACCAGCATCAGGTCAACAAGCAGATCGAGGTAGCGCGCCACGCTTTGGCCCGAAACGCCGAGATTGGCCGCGAGCTTGGCCGCGTTCAAAAGCCCCCCCTGCTCGTGGGCCAGCATGGTCCAGAACCGGCGCAGGGTTTCTGCCGGGATGCGCAGGCCGAAGGACGGGATATCGCGCTCAAGATAGGTGCGAATGAAGTCTTCCCGCCATGCCCGGCTGGCCCGGTCCGTTTTCGCGAGGAAGCTGTCGGGGAAGCCGCCGCGCAGCCAAAGGGTCGAGAGGGCTTTGGAGCCAACCTCGGGCGGCATGAACGGCGTCAGTTCGTGGTAGCTCACCCGGCCCGCCAGCGACTCTGCGCTTTGGTGCAAAAGCGTATTCGACGCAGAGCCCAGCAGCAGGAATTGCCCGGTCCGGTGGCCCTGCCGCCGCCTGCGGTCAATCTGGCCGCGTAGCGCCTTGAAGAGGTCCGGCATCAGTTGAACCTCGTCGATCACGACCAGCCGCCCGGCCTGTTCGTCGAGATAAAGATCTGGTTCCTCCAGCACCTGCCGGTCAGCGCGCCGCTCCATATCGAGGTAGACTGCATCGCGGCTTTCAGCGATGTCTTGCGCCAAGGTCGTCTTGCCAACCTGCCGAGGCCCGAGCAGGACAACACCCGCTTGGTTCTCCAAGGCCTCTTCGACCTGTTTTCTGTCTGAACGCTCGATCATACCTTGCATTTATTCCATGTGATGGAAGAATTGCAAGGTTATTGGAGGTGTAAGAACAATATCACCCCCCTGCCCCGCTCAATCGACTGTAGAAGCTGCGATCAAGGTGCAACTCGCCGATTTGGGCGCCCCCGACAAGGTCGCGAAGTATGGGTTAATGCCCTAGGATTGTCTTTCGGAAGCCCTCTAGACCTATCCTCAAAAGCGTTCCGTCTTTGACCTGACTCAATACGTAAACAAGACTATCCCATGAGCGCCAAAGGCATGGGCGACGCACAAATTCATACTGATATCGTCGCCCCCTTGTCAGACGCGCACAGTGTCAGGATGCGGTCGGCGAGGCGTTCGGCCTCGCGCATGTCATGGGTTACGATCAGGGCGGCGGGGGCATGGCGCGCGATCAGGTCCTCGGTCAGGGTTAGCATCGTCTCGGCGGTGACCGGGTCGAGCGAGGCAAAGGGTTCATCCAAGATCAGCAGGTCCGGCGTTCCGGCAAAGGCACGGGCGAGGGACAGGCGGCGCTGTTGGCCGAGCGATAGCTGGCCCGGAAAGTGCGCGCCTTTGCCTGCGAGGCCGACATCTTCCAAGGCTTTCTCCGCGTCGGCCTGCGACAGATGCGGATGGATCAGCCGCAGATTGTCGAGGGCCGAGCGCCATGGCAGCAGGCAAGGTTCCTGAAACACGAAAGCCAGCGCGCCGGGCTGGGTGATGTCCCCTTCGAAATCTGTGTCGATGCCGGAAATCAGCCGCAATAGGGTCGATTTTCCGATACCGGAGGGGCCGACCAGTGCGACGGTCTCGCCCTTTGCCACTTCGAACGCGACAGGGCCCAGCACTGGGCTGTCGCCGAAGCGCTTCGCTTTGACGTCCACCGAGATCATGCGCGCCGCCAGCGCGTCACACGCCGCTCCCACGGTTGCAGAAGAAGCCATTCCACCAGCAGCATCACGGTGATGAAGGAGAAGGCATAGACCAGCACCATCGCCACATCGAAGAGTTGGAAATAGAGGTGGATTTGGAAGCCGATCCCGCTGGAGCGGCCCAGAAACTCGACCACCAGCACGATTTTCCAAATCACCGACACGCCGGACCGGGCCGCGGCGGTGATGAAAGGCGCGAGCTGTGGGACGATCACATGGCGCATCCGCGCCCGCCATGGCATCCGGTACACCTGCGCCATCGCGTCAAGCTGCGGGTCCAGCGCCCGTGCCCCTTCACGCAGCACAATCGCCACATTGGGCACCTTGTTCAGCGTAACCGCAATGATCGCGGCGGCCTCCGTCAGCCCGATCCACAAGTAACACAGCACGATCAGCACCAGTGCGGGCAGGTTCAGGAATATCACCAGCCACGGGTCAAGCCATCGGTTCACCCGCTCGGACCGCCCCATCGTCAGCCCCAGCACCATGCCAAGCGACATAGCCAGCGCAAACGCCCAAAGGACACGGATGATCGTGGCGAACAGATGGGTAAACAATTCACCCGACGCGATTTCCTGCGCGTAGAGCGGTAACAAATCCCACGGCCTCGGCAGGATTTGCGGATCATCCGTAAGAAAGGCTGCCACCACCCAAAGTAGCAGCAGCCCGGCAATGGAAAAGACAGGCGTAAGCCTTTGATCCATTTACTTAATGTCGGCGAACAGGCCTGCGGGCACTTCTGTCGCGTCGCCGACCAGTTCAGCGCCGCCCAGATCCGCCATCAGCGACAGCATCTTGCCTGCCGCCGCTGCGTCCACCGGACCGCGCGCAGGAATACCGTTGATCCAGTCGGATTTCAGTTGGTCAAACTGAGCGTCGGTCTTGGCGTTCATGCGGGGGCGGATCGCCTCCCATGCTGCATCTTCGGTGGCCAGCTTGTCCTTGGCCGCGCGCGATGCGTTGAAGAAGGCTTGCGCAAGCTCTGGATGCTCGGCCAGAAAGCTCTCTTTCATGAAATAGCCCAGCAGCGGCGTATTGGTGTCCAGCCCCAGCGCCTGCCCGGCGGTTTCGACCGAGATCAGTTCTTTCATCCCGCTCGCCTTCATCTTGGCGAGGAAGTGCCAAAAGTTGATCGCCCCGTTCAGATCGCCCGACAGGCCGTTTTTAAAGATCAGCGGCGGCGCGCCATAGACCTGTTCCGTTTCTCCCTTCAGGTCCAACCCGTATTCCTGCTGCGCATAGGCGCGCAGGATCAGCCAGGACTTGTCCAGCGGACCGCCGGCGATGCCAACCTTGCCGCCCGCCAGATCGGCGAGCGTTTCAGCGCCGCTGTCCTTGGGCACGACAACACCGCCGACCGCTTTGGAATAGGGAATGAAAACATAATCCTTGCCAGCCGCCCGTTGCCGCGCGACCCAGATCCAATCGGCAACGGCCATATCCGCCTCGCCGCCCTCAACCGCGATGCGGGTGGCGCCGTTATCGGCAAAGGGTTGCACTTCCAGCTTGAAGCCATTCTGTGTGTCCAGACCGTTCTCGGTGATCGTGGCCAGTTCCCAGTTCACGGTTCCGATTTTCAGCACCGCAGCGCGGATCACCGGCAAATCTTCGGCCCAGCTGAGCGTAGCGCATATCGATACGGCGGCGGCTACTAACAATGTCTTCATGGTATTTCCTCCCGAAACGCAAGTGGGGGCAATGAAGCTCGCCCCCTACTCAAACTTTTGTTTTTACGAAACTTACTCGGCGCGGCGGCCGGTTTCGTTCAGATCTTTGTCCAGTTCGATATCAAACTGATTGCCACCTTTGCAGATCACATCATCAAGCTCATAGCCGTCATCTTCGACTTCGATATCATCGGAGTCCATTTGACACTCCATGACGACCAGCTTGGCTTCGATGGCTGCGATAACCTCGGGCGAGGGCGCGTCATCATCCGCGAAGGCCGGCGCGGCCAAAGACATCAGAGCGGTGGCAAGAACGAGTTTCTTCATGGGTTTACCTTCCTGTTTTCGTTATTGGATACTAAATTTCACCATCTGCGACTCGCCAGACGAGCCGGGGATGCGCAGAACATGGGTGCCGGGTTTGATGGCGATAAAGCTCAGCTCGGCCACGCCCGCTTTGTCGAACTCGATCGAGTCGATGGCCATAGGGCGGATTTCGATCTTGTTGATGACGATCTCATTCATCCAGATCGCCCGGAAGAAGTCCGCGCCGCTCACCGCCAGTTCGGCAGAGCCGTCAGCCGTGATTTGCAGTTTGTAATACGCGCCCGATTGCAGCATCACCTGCCCGGTTTCGTGCAGCGGTTTGCCCGAAGCAAGCAACACTTCAATCGTATCGCCCCGGTTGCATTTTGCCAAAAGCCCGGCAAAGCCCAGATCGTCGCACAAAGGCCCGGCGGCCAGAGGCCCGCTAAAGCAGGCCAAACAAAGTGCCGTGAGTAGTTTCTTCATCAATTTCACTCCCCTTCAGGGCTTTGCCCCGATTATTGCTTGTTGATTGGTTGGCTTATTCGATCGTGACCACGCCCCAAGGCTGATCGCCCACCTGCACCGAACGCACGGCCTTTTCCTTGGCCACATCAATCACGGTGACGTCGTTGGAATTGCCATTGGTGGTCAGCAGGTACTTCTCATCCGGGGTGAAATCGAGCTGCCAGACCCGCTGCCCGACCAGAATATAGTCAAGCACTTCAAGGCTTTGCGCATCTACCACGGCGACCCGGTTTGCAGGCCCCAGTGCCACGAACAGGCGCTTGCCGTCAGCTGTGACCTTGGCGCCCACAGGCTGCAACCATTCGGGCTGCACATTGGGCACCTCAAAGCTGATCTTTCCGACCATGGTCGGCGCACCATCATCAGCGATATCCATCACCGAGACTGTGCCACCAATTTCGGACGTCACGAACAGGCGCGATCCATCTGCCGTGTACTGCGCATAACGTGGCCGCTGATCGACCAGCACATTGTGCTTGATCTTGTAATCGTCGGTCGAAATGAAATGCGCCATATTGGTGGTTTCGGATGTGTTCACCACCCATTTGGCATCTGGGCTCATGCCCATACCTTCCGGCTCCACGCCCACGGGCACTTCGGCCAGCACGGTGCGGGTTTCGGTATTGGTCACCGTCACCAGATTATCGTCTTCATTGGCGATATACAGGCGCGTGCCCGAAGGTTCGATGATGAACAACTCCGGGTCCGGCCCAGACGGCAAGCTCGGCAGTTCTTCGTAAGTGGTCGTGTCGAACACCCGGACAATATTGTCATCCGACGCGCAAACATAGAGTTTTGTCCCATCGGGCGAGGCCGTGATCCCCCGGGGGCGGTTGCCGCCAAAGAACTCGGTTTCTACCTCCCAGGTTTCGGTGTTCAGAACGGTGATCGTGTTGCCCCGTTCGTTGGAAATAAAGGCCTTGCCTGCAAACGCAGGCATGGCCAGTGCGAGAAGCGCGGAGGAGAGAACTAGGGATTTCATGCGCGACTCCATTATTGGTTGAATGCGGTACAGTTGGATTCGGGCCGGTCGAGGCCCAGTGTGTCTTGCAGCGCCGTTTGGTGCAGGAAGCCGTCCTGCGGGCTGACGCTGACAGTGATGTGATTGTTGAACAGCAGCACCTGTTGGCGCATCTGACCGTTCCAATCGCGGTAATTGACTTGGTGGCCTTTGAAGCCCGCCAGTTCGAACTGGTCCGACAGCAGATAGGCCTTCACACCATCCGGCTCGGCGGTATTGGCGCGGGTCACAGCCTCACCCACCGAGCGCAGGGCGATCCAGACATTATAATCAATGTCTTTCATGTAGCGTGTGGCGATATCCTCAAAGCGGTTCTGCAACTGCGTCGCGCCATAGGCTTCGTGCCCGCCATGCATCTGCGCCGGCTTCAGCCCGCCAGACCCCATGACCGGGCGCGGGTCCCATAGGTGGTAGGGCAGAAACGAGGCGAAGTAATCGCTTTCATCCGCAGCGATCACAATATCATGGCGCGGTAGGTCCTGCATAAAGACAGGCAGTTGGCGCTGCACCAGAACGTGGCCCGAATCCGTGCGACGCGAACCTCCCGTATCCTCAAACACCCGCTCTTCGACGATCTTCGCACCGAATTTTGTCGCCGCCCGACGATAAGCGTCCGCCAGAGCGACATCCTGCGGGTTAGAGCCAGAAATCAACGCCCACCGGGTCCATTTCTTCCAAATCGCAAACTGCGCAATCGCATCGGCTTGCTGGTAATGGCTGGTCGCCGTGTGCAGAAGATTCGCGCGACATTCTGTATCACGCAGCGTGATGTCCGGCGCACGGGCATTGAAAACGAGCGCGCCTTCTTCCGCCGCCATATCAGCCAATCGCAGCGTGTCCTCGGCCCGAGCCACCAACACGATCAACTTGGTCCCGGCCTGCAGGATTTCCGCCATCGTCGCCTCTGCGATGTCCGGCGTGGCTGAGAAATGCGCGGTCTCATACGTGTGGCCAAGGAAAGAACCGGTCGTGGCATTGTCAGCATCGGCAACAGCCGCGCCAGCAAAGCCCAGATCTTCGGGCAGTTGGTCAAAGCGCGAGATGGGAAGCTGCACTTGGTAATCCACCCGCAACACCGCCGCGCGCACGTCAATCGCCGCAGCAGACAGTGCCGAAAGACAATAGATAAGAGCCGCTAAAAGCGGTGCGAATCCATATCGCAAAGTGACCTCCCAGTCGCGCAGTTTCATGGCCTGCGCAGTGTGAATTAACGCTTCCGTAAGGCTCAACCGATACCTTTGGCGCGCTTGTTGAATATACCTTAACAGCGCCAACATAAGGGGCGACTCTTATTTGCTAAGAATGACGACATGCGGTTGATCTTGCTTCTGTTTCTGGCTTCCACCTTCAGCGCCCACGCTGAGGGGCGGGTGGCCTTTTTCGGTTTGCATTTCAATGACACCTCGTCTCAGACAACGGCGCTGAGCGCGCTAAACCCGACCGAGCCGCAGCAGGCCGAATTGCAGCGGCTCGAACTGCTTGAAAAGATGGCTGCCGAGCGCTTCACAAAAGAAGGGTTCACGCTGGTTGATTTGGCCCCGGTCGCCGTCGATCTGGACCGTGTCAACAACCCCGCCAACTGCTATGGCTGCGATCTGCGAATGGCCAAAAAGTTGGGGGCGGAGTTTGTGTTAGTGGGAGAGCTGACCAAAATCTCCGACGCGCTGCTGACGCTGAATCTGCAACTCAAGGACAGCGAAACCGGTGCTTTGATCAAAGGCGGGCAAACCAGCATTCGCGGCAATAGCGATGCCACATGGACCCGTGCTATGCGATACATACTAAAGAACAGGATCTTCAGGGAGGACACCACATGATCCGACGTACCTTTTTGGCCGCAATGGGCCTTGCTTTGTTGCCGGGGCTTGCCCTTGCACATGGGCCGACACGGCAGAAAGTGACCATAACCGCCGAAGTGGCCGCCGACCCGGCAACGGTCTGGGCCCGCATCGGCAATTTTCAGGACATGTCCTGGCACCCGGCCGTGCATGAAACGGCAGGTGAGAATGGCAATGCCATCGACGCCACACGCGTTCTGACTTTGATGGAGGCAGGCGGGCCAACCATCGCCGAAGTGCTCTATAAATTCAGCGATGAGAAGATGAGCTATTCCTACCGCATCACCGAGGTCGCGGTTGAGACGTTGCCGGTGACGAACTACTCCTCTCACCTCACCGTGAAACCCCGCGATGGCGGCGGCGCGCTGATCGAATGGCGCGGGGCGTTCTATCGCGGCTTTCCGAACAACGATCCGCCCGAGCATCTGAACGACGACGCGGCCATTGCCGCTGTCACCGGCGTTTATCAAGCCGGGCTGGACTCATTGGTGGAAGAGTTTGGTGCGCCGGGTTCTTAGTGCTACCCTGTTCTGCCTGGCAACCGCGGCGGCAGGTGACATGGCCTATGTCACCTGCCAGCCTGCCGACGCACTCAGCGTCATTGACCTGACGAGCCAGACAGAAACGGCCCGATGGACCATTCCCGGCAAGCCCGCCGGAGTGGCAAGTTTCGATGGCGGTATCTTCACCGTCTCTCCCGATACAAAACAAGTGCAGCGGCACGACGTGCAAAGCGGCGCGGTTGTGACATCGCGCGCGCTGGAGGGCGGGCCCACTGGCGTCGCGCTTGATACCAAACGCGCCCGGCTCTTTGTGTCCGATTGGTACAATGCGCGGCTTTGGGTGCTGGACGCCGAAACGCTTGAGATCAAGGGCACGCTTGAAACGGGCGAGGCCCCCGCCGGGCTGGCAATTTCCGACGACGCCCGCTTCCTTGCCTCTGCCGACAAAGCTGCCGATCAGGTGTCTATCTTCGATGCGGATACGCTAGAATTGCTGCACCGCCTGCCCGTTGGGACACGGCCCTTCGGCCTGCGCTTTGACCCGGATGGGCGGCTTGTGATCGGAAATGTGGGCAGCAATGACATCACAATTCTGGACCCCGCAAGCGGCGAAACCATCGCGACAATCCCCGTTGGCGAGCGTCCATACGGTGTTGCCTTCGCCCATGGGCGTGGCTTTGTGACCAACCAATATGACAATACGATCAGCGTCATCGACATGGGCACGCTGACCCACGAAGCTAAAATTGACGTGGGCGAATACCCCGAAGGGATCGACACCACCCCGGATGGTAACCGGATCGTGTTGGCCAACTGGTTTGACAACTCAATCACCGTCATAGACCCGAAAACCCTTTCCGTGCTATTTGAAGTGGATACGTGCGATGGCCCACGCGCCTTTGGCACGTTTCTTCTGGGAGGAGGAGACCACCAATGAAACCCCTGATCCACGCCCTCGCTGCGAGTTGCCTTGCCCTGCCCGTCTGGGCCGAAGACAGCACATGGGACAGCATCCGCTCCGAACTTTATGGCGCGCGCCCGATGCAAGATGGCACGCAATTCATCGCCATTGACGCGCCTTACCGCACACCGGACGACGCGCGCGCCGAACTGGCGGCGCATATCATCGCGCCTCCGGGGCTTCAGCTTGATACCGTGACGGTGATCTTGGATGATAATCCGATGCCGATCTCGGCGGTCTTTGCCTTGGATCGCCCCCTGCCCAGCTTCTTTTTCGACATCACGATGCGCGTCAATGGCCCGACGCCCCTGCATGTGGTGGCGCAAACCAATGACGGGCAGTTGTTCATGGCGGAAACCTTCGTCAAGACCTCGGGCCTTGGTGCATGCTCTGCCCCGCCCGGCTCCGACCCGGACGCCGCGCTCGCCTCGCTCGGCGAGATGGAGATTGAAATGGCTGGCCTTCTGCCCGCTAGCAATGGCGCGCAGGGGCTGCTGAACCGGCTGAACCGCATGGATGTGACGATTGACCATCCATCGCATTCGGGGATGCAGATGGACCAAATCTCGCTGCTGTATATCCCGATGCGCTATGTCGAGCAGGTCGAAATAGATCTCGATGGCGCGGGATATGTGGATATGACCGGCTCGATTTCGCTGTCTGAAAACCCTCGCGTGGGGATTTCGGTGCCAACCCGGTCAAGATCGGTGGATGTCACGATGACCGATACCGATGGGACCACAACAACGGCCCACAAAAAACTCGCAGGTTTCTGACATCGTCGGGCAGAGGCGCTTGGCCCCTGCCCGCGATACGCTTTTACCCGTCGCAGCTATGGCTAAAGCTGGCTTTTCCGTCAGCAATGTCTTCAACGGTCACGGAACAGCCCTCGCCTGCATCAGCGCGATCACCAGATGCACCGGAAACGAGCGTCTGACCATTCACGGCAAACCGCACGGCATCATCACTGATCCCGCTGACAAAGATGCGTAGCGCGCCATCATTCAGCACAACCGTCGCACCCGGCCCGACCATTTCGGACACCGCGACCGCATCGCCGCATTGCACGCTGGCCTGCGCGTGACCCCTGTCAACACCAACAAGGAAGACGCGACAGCTATCGCCCTCGGTTTCCACTGGCGCGGAGCGACCGACATCAAGGGAAACAAGTTCGCGGTTGATCGACAAACGCGCACCGTCTTCGGTCACGCGCGAGGCAAACACCCGGATCGCGCCATCGGCCAGAACTGCCGTATTGCCAACGCTGATCCCTTCCGGCGCGGGCAAATCGTCGCCGCAGAGCGCATCGAACGCCGCCGCATTGCCGGAAATCCCTGCAACAGTCACACGGCAGAAATCATCGCCAACCGCAAACGTTCGGGCTGACCCGACCGCCATGGCCTTCATTTGACGATCGACCGATACACGCACCTCGCCCGCCGCCTCATCAACGCGGGAGATGAACATGCGCAACCCGCCATCCGCAAAGAGCGCGGTCTGCCCGGGGCCAAATCCACCAGACGCTTCGGACGTATCCGCAGCCGCGGCCGCATCATCAGAGGTTGTTTCCTCTGCCGCAGCAGCCGTGTCTTCTGTCGCAGGAGCAGGTGCAGCCGCAGCCGCCGGGGCCGCGCTGGCCGCATCGGCCACTGAAGCAACGGCCGCATTGGTTTCGTCCAGCGCCGATTTGACGGCCGCAATGTCCTGGCTCAACGTGCCCGTCTGCGCGACGGCCTCATCAACCCGTGTGTTCAAAGCGTCAAGCGCCTCCGTGGACTGCGCCGCATCAACCTGCTCGGACAATGAGCCAAGCGCGCCTTCCATCGTTTCCACCCGCTCGCTCAGACCTGAGACAGCTTCGGAGAGCGGGGCCACCTCTTGTGCAATTTCTTCGGCAATCAATTCCCCAACATCCGGGCCATCCGGGCCCCGGTCGCGGGGCAAAATCAGGGCAATCAGGATCAAGAAAGCTGCTAGCCCACCTAGAAACCCAAATACTTGTTTCTCTTTCAACGCATCATCCTCCAGTCTTTAACAGGTCGAATCTCAATCGGCCCACACGAGGTAAGTCTTAGCACAAGACAGCACGGCATCGCGTATCAATTTGGTGACTTATTCGGCGCGCGGTTGCGGCTCCAATGGCACAATGCGCTCTCTGGGATAGTCCCAAAGCTGCCAGCCATCCGTTCCTTCGGGGAACCAGGAGACATCTGTATAGCCCCAGGAAATCGCACGGCGCGCGGCATTCCAGCTCATCCAGCAATCTGCGAGGCAAAAGAAGACAACCGCAGTATCCTGCCGCCCTTGCGTGGCCTGTTCCAGCCCGCGCTTGAAATAGTCCGCCGTGACATCCGCAATAGCGCCATAGCCCACATTCGGAAGCCAAAGCGCGCCGGGGATCGAATTGCGCGGCTTGTCGCGCCAGATTGTGCCCTTGGGCAAGTTCTCAGGTTTCGGCGCTTGCGGCAGTACGTCGATGAAAGCGGCGCCGCGTTGCCACAGGTCGTGTGCCTCTTCCGGGCCGACAACAACGCCCCCGGTCAGCGTTCCCGGCACGGGGGCGCGATAATGATCCATGCGGTAGTCATCCGGCTCGGCCACCGGCTGCGCAATCGCTGCCGAAGCGGCGAACACGAAACAGAGCAGAGCGCGGATCACGTGGACATTACTGGGAAATCTCCAGAACCTCAGTTCCAAGGTCACTCACCAGCGGCACGCCAGCTTCGACAAGAAGCGCGTTGATCTCATCCTGATTGCGCCGGATCAACGAATTCAGCCGACGCTGCCACACTTTTTCGCCTTGGCGCACGCCCATCGTGATGCGGAAGAACAGACGCGGGGGCAGGGTTTCCTTGACCAGCGGGATCACCTTCATGCCGGGATAATCCGTTTTGACCAGCGGTCCGGCCAGTGGGCCCCACAGGAAGCCCGCCTCGATTTCGCCAGCCTTCAGATCATCGAGCAAGTTCGTCACCGGGCTTTCCACGCGACGATCCACGACAAGGTTATAGGGTTTGGCTTTGCCCATCAGCCCGTTACGCGCCATATGCGCAGATGGCGGCGTGCCCGCGATAACTCCGATCCGGCGGCCTTTCAGCGCGGGATCGGCCATCGCTTCGACGGAAGCAAGCTCGCTGCCTTCGGGAACCACCAGCACGTAAACGGAGGTAAAGTAATGGTTGGTGTTCAAAACCAACTCATGCCCCTGCGCATACCCCATCACAATATCGCATTGCTTGGCACGCAGCGTTTGCCGAATGAAACCAGTGGCTTGCGGGAACCAGGTATATTGAACTGGAACCTCTAGCTTTGCGGCCACAAATTCCGCCAGCTTGTTCTCATACCCGGTCTCTTCGCGCGTCGACATCGGGTAATTGGCCGGATCGGCGCAGACGCGCAGCGCGTTGCGCGACACCAGATCAGATGTCTGTGCAATCGCCGCCGAGGCGAAGACAGCGGCAAGGCCCGCAAGGGCCATTGCCTTCAATGCGTTAGCCCATGCAGGCATTTTCATCTTCTTTGAATGTATCCGTCTTCTTGGCTTTCTTCGCCGGACGACCCCGCGGGATCGCCTCCATCCCACGCGCGGCAAGGTAGGAGTAGATGTCGTCAAGATAGCACATCACATTCGGATTTTCCCCGAAATGCGGCATAACGGAATTGCCGACAGAACGGCCATTCACGACCACGTCGTAGAAGTCGTAATACCCCATATGGATGGCGGAATTCTTGATTTTTGGTGCATAGGTCGAGCCCTCACCATCGGGGCCATGGCACACATGGCATTCCGCGTGATAGCGGCGGAAGCCCGAGAAACTGGGCCAGTCCAGCGTGCCATCTTCGGCAACATTGAACGTCGGCGTGTCATCTTCGGTATAGAAACGGCCATCCTCCTCATAGGAAGAATTAATCGCTTGCTCGAACTCACCCGGCTCAACGGGCTGGTCATTCCAGTTCGAAGCCAAGGCTGTCAGCGGGGCGGCCAACAGAGCCGCAGTGAAGATGGTAAGAATTGCGGTACGCATGGTGCGCGAACCTTTCCTGTTAGCTGTCAAGATTTATGACTGTCTTGTTTGTGGTTGGGTCGGCAAGGCGTTCTGCCACGCCGACCCGTTCAGTAGGGAGGAACCCTTAGTTCGGCAGTGCGAACACGGTCAGTTGACCACCCAGCGCGGTGTAGTCGCTGAGCGCGGCATAGCCGCCCACGGCGCCCAGACCGTCATTGGGGTTGGTCAGACCAGCCGCAAGGCCAATCCCGGCCCAGCCGCCAACACCCGACAGGATGCCGATGTACTGTTGGCCGTCCGAGGTGTACGTCATCACGTTGCCGATGATGCCCGACGGTGTTTTGAACTTATACAGTTCTTCGCCCGTCGCGGTATCGATCGCCTTCAGATAGCCTTCCAGCGTACCATAGAAGGTGATGCCACCCTTGGTTGACAGAGCACCGGACCAAACCGAGAACTGCTCTGGGATGGAGTACTTGATCTCACCTGCGATGTTATCCCAAGCGATAAAGTTACCCATGCCACCATGGCTTTCCGGAGCCGGATACATCGCCAGTGTCGCGCCCACATAGGGCTGACCAGCGGTGTAGCTGACGCGGAATGGCTCATAGTCCATGCAGACGTGGTTGGTCGGAACCATGAACAGGCCCAGATCCGGGTCATAGGACGCAGGCTGTTGGTCCTTGGTGCCCAGAGCCGCCGGGCAGATGCCGGTGGAGTTCACGTCTTCGCCGTTCTGCTCGGTCGAGTATTGGGCCACAACCGCCGGACGACCATAGGTGTCCGAGCTTGGGTCCATATCGACGCCCGTGGTCCAGTTGACCGCTGGGTCGAACTTGTCGGCCACCAGCAGCTCACCCGACACACGGTCCATCGTGTAGGCCAGACCGTTCCGGTCGAAGTGGGTCAGCAGCTTGCGCATCTGGCCGTCAACTTCCTGCTCCGTCAGGATCATTTCGTTGATGCCGTCATAATCCCACTCGTCATGGGGCGTCATCTGATAGAACCACTTGGCTACACCAGTGTCGATGTCGCGCGCCATGATGGTCATGGACCAGCGGTTGTCACCCGGACGCTGTGCGGGGTTCCATGTGGACGGGTTACCCGTGCCATAGTACATCAGGTTCTCTTCAAGATCCGCCGAGTACCAGCCCCATGTGGTGCCGCCACCGATCATCCACTGATCACCTTCCCAAGTGTTCGTGCCTGAATCTGCGCCAACAGGCTTGCCCAGATGGGTGGTGTTTTCCGGATCAACCAGAATGTCGCTGTCCGGGCCCATGGAATAGGCGCGCCACACAAGCTCACCAGAGTTCAGGTCATAAGCGGTCACAGAACCGCGCACACCAAACTCACCGCCGGAGATGCCAACGATCACTTTGTCTTTGACCGGAAGGACTGTCGCTGTGTTGGTCTCACCGACGGACGGATCGCCATTCACAACTTCCCAGACAACCGAGCCGTCATTTGCGTCCAGCGCGACCACTTTCGTGTCCGCTTGGTGTAGGATGATCTTGCCTTCGGCATAAGCCACACCGCGGTTCACGGTGTCACAGCACATCACCGGAATAACGTCCGGGT
>CAZPXE010000040.1:0-14028 GCA_964590545.1 uncultured Rhodobacterales bacterium
CGTCCGGGTCGAGATCGACGTCGTAGCGGCGCTTGGCCCAATCGGTGAAGGCACGCCGCAGGCTGGGGGTGCCATCATTCGGCGGGTAGGCGTTAAAGCCTGCCGCGTTCTCGGCAATCACATCGGTGACCCAAGGGGGAAAGGCGTGCTTCGGCTCGCCAATGGTCATCTGAATGACCTCGCCGCCCGGTTCATGGGCGTCCAAAAGCGCCCGCAGACGCGGGAACGCATAAGCCGGAAGGGTCGAAAACCGCTCGGGAAACGTCATAAAACTGCCTCTGATGCGGGATCATTGTCGCCCCGCTTTTGGTGAGAGTAGCAGAGGGGTGGAGTCTGCGTCCAGTGTGGAGCGCAGAGTCGATGCAAATTTGTGGTAATTCAGCATGGGGGCTCTGCCCCCAAACCCCCGAAGTATTTAAAACCCGAAGAAGCAGAGGGCGGTGCGCTATTCCAGCAGTACCTTTGCTGCGGCAGCGCCGAGACGGAGGATGCGGCGGTCTTGGCCGGGAGCGCCCATCAGTTGGAGGCCACAGCTTGGGATTCCCGTCGGCACTGTCAAACCGCACAGGCCCATCAGGTTACCGATGCGAGTGTTGCGCAGGGCGAGCAGGTTTTCGGTAACGTAATAGTCACTGTCCGTCGCCAGCCGCTCCATATTGGGCGGCAGGATCGGCGCGGTCGGGACCAGCACCGCGTCAAACTTGGCGGCTGCGGCGTCATAGGCGGCACGGATGGCTGTCAGGCGCGCCCAGAGTGCGACGTAGTCGGGGCCGGACACATCTTTGCCCAGCCGGAAACGGGCGAGGATTTCGTCGAACATCTTTTCCGGCGTGGCTTCGATCACATCGCGCCAAAGGCCATAGGCTTCGGCAGTATAGAGTTTGCCGCCAAAACCGAGTGCCTCATCTACGCCGGGCACCTCAAATTCTTCCATCGTCGCGCCCGCGGCTTCCAATTTCGTCACCGCGGCTTGGAAGGCAGCGTCAGGTTCAGCGCGCAAGTCATCTTGCGCAACGGACGTCAGCACGCCGAAACGCACGCCCTTCAGCGATGCCGCGCTGAGGTCAGGCGGGGCGCTACCTTCCATGACAGCGAGCAGTAGGGCTGCATCCTCAACAGTGCGGCACAGCGGGCCAATCGTATCGAACTCAAGACAGAGCGGCACGACCCCTTCGAGTGAGAGCAACCCGTGGGTGGTTTTCAGCCCCACCAAATCGTTCCATGCGGCAGGCACGCGCACCGAGCCGCCCGTGTCCGACCCAATCGCCGCCGGGGCCAACCCAAACGCCACCGATGCCGCCGCGCCGGAGGAGGAACCGCCGGGGACCGCTTCGGGATCGTTCACGTTTGGCGGGGTGGCCGTGCTGGGGTTCATACCAAGGCCGGAGAAGGCAAGCTCGCTCATATGCGTCTTGCCAAGGCAAACAAGCCCTTGCGCCGTGGCATTGGCGAGGACCACTCCGTCGCGGTCCGGCACACGGCCTTCAAGCAGCTTGGATCCGGCTTCGGTTCCGACTCCGGCTGTGTCCACAAGGTCCTTCCATGAGATTGGCACCCCATCCAAGGGAGACAGGCGCTGGCCCGCCTTGGCCCGCGCGGCGGCGGCTTCGGCTTCGGCCAGCGCACGGGCGCGGGTGGTGCGGGCATAAATGCGGGGGCCGTGCTCATGCGCGTCGATGGCATCTAGGAAATGCGTGGTAAGGTCCACCGGATCAATCTCGCCCGCCGCGATGCCGCGCCCAAGATCGGCGGCGCTCATGGTTTGCCATGCTTGCATTGTCTGCTCCCCTTGCTTCGGCGCGACGGTAGCGACCTCTTGGCCCATGGACAATCCCGCGCGGCTCTCCATATCTGCGGCATGGGTATGGATGCAGATATTCTGATCACTGGCGGCGGGCTAAGCGGGACTGCGCTGGCGCTGGCCCTTGCGCAGGCAGGGCATTCCGTGGCGCTGATCGACGCGCTGCCGGTGGAAACACAGGCGGACCCGCAGTTTGACGGGCGGTCCTATGCGATTGCGCTCGGCTCGCAGCGGCTACTGGCAGCGATTGGGCTGTGGGACGCGCTGGCGGAGCACGCCCAGCCCATGTTGGAGATCAAGGTCACCGATGGCCGCGCCGGCCAAGGCCCCTCGCCCTTTTTCCTGCATTTCGACCATGCCGAGATCGAAGAAGGCCCGATGGGCTTTATGATCGAAGACCGCCATCTGCGCCGCGTGCTGCAAGACGCGCTGGCACAGGCACAGGGTGTTACGCACCTGCCGGGAACGACGGTTACGGAGCAATCCGTCAGCGGCTCGACCGTGACTGTGACGCTGGACAGCGGCAAAAGCCTGACCGGAGCGCTGCTGGTTGGCTGCGATGGGCGCGGGTCCGGCACCGCGACGCGCGCCGGGATTAAGCGAACGGCATGGGGATACGGGCAAACTGCGCTGGTTTGTGCCATCGCGCATGAGTTGCCGCATGACGGCATCGCGCATCAGTTCTTTATGCCACCCGGCCCGCTGGCGATTTTGCCGCTGACAGGGAATCGTTCCTCGATCGTATGGTCTGAAACCACCGCCGACGCCGCGCGGATCAATGCGCTGCCAGAGAATGCCTATCTCGACCACCTCCGCCCGCGTTTTGGCAGCTTTCTGGGCGAGATTTCCTTGGCAGGTGAGCGGTTTACCTACCCGCTGGGCCTCAGTCTTGCACAGTCGATGGTGGCGGACCGGGTGGCGCTTGTCGCCGATGCCGCCCACGGCGTGCATCCTATCGCCGGGCAAGGCCTGAACGCAGGGCTGAAGGATGTCGCCGCGCTGGCCGAAGTCGTGACCGAGGCGAAAAGGCGGGGCGAGGATATTGGCAGCGTGACGGTGCTGGAAACCTATCAGCAATGGCGCCGCTTTGACGTGGCGACGCTGGCCATGGCGACAGACGGGTTTAACCGCCTGTTCTCAAACGATAACCCGCTACTACGTGGGATGCGTGATCTTGGGATGGGGCTTGTTCAGTCCATACCCGCTTTGAGGCGTGGGTTTATTCGTGAGGCGGCGGGGCTGACGGGGGATATGCCTAAGCTTTTGCAAGGGCGCGCGATTTAGGGCCAAGACTCTAAGCGCTTTGGCTCTGTCACGCCTTGAAGTTGATCAAACAATCAAATTACTGACAGGCGCCCAGTTCGTTCTTTGTGAACGCGCTATGACTGTGGGCCAACATATTTCATTTTCCAGCGAATAGTTTTACGGCGCGCCTTCATCGGCGCGCCGTTTTTGATGGTTATTGCCTTTGGTGGTTTGTCCAAAACGGCTTCTTCGCAAAGCGCGTTTGAACATAGGCACAGGCAACCCTTTGCAGGTCACATCAACCGCAAACTGCTTTAGGCTTTCGCAAATAGGCGGCTGAAAAAGCCAGGCTTTTCCGCAGGTTTCTCTGCTTCAGCAGCTTTTGTGCTGGCGGCCTTTTGCGCGTCTTTCATCACACCTGCGAGCAGTCCATAGGTTTCCGTCCAAGCGGCTTTGGTATCGGGTGTGAAATCGTCGCCAAGACCCTTTTCCAGTGTAAACAACAGCGCGGCACCAACGCTGTCGTAATGCGCTTCGGTCACGTTATAGCCTACGTGCCGTGCGCCAAGATCTTGAACGGCGGGGACAATCGCATCGAGGTCCTTTAGGCCGTTCACAGCGACGCCAATCATCTGCATCAGCTTCTTCTTCTGGTCCGTCATGACTTCCGGGAACAACGCGCGGGTGTCCGGCGCAATTTCGAACAAGCGGTCATAGAAGATGTCTGCCGCTGTATCGGCAATGGGCACAACCTTTTTGAAAGAAGATTGCACGAGGTCGATTTTTTCAGGGGTCATTGTTCTGTATCCTTTGTCTTCGAAAGATAGGCCCGCACAAGGTCCGCCCCACCGCTAGACCAGACCATGAAGGCAACCGCTTGGGTCACTTCTGTATCGGTTAGCTCAGGGTTGGCACCGCGCGCGGGCATTTGTGTGTAAGTTGGGCCCACGAACCCGTTCAGGGCGTGGTCGATCAGCACGTCCATCCCCTTTTCAATCCGTGAGCCCCATGCGCGTGAGGATGTGATCTTGGGCGCGCCAGTCGCCTTGTTGCCACCATGGCAATTGCTGCAGTTCTCGCCCCAGATGGCGCGGCCAGCTTGCAATTGTGGATCATCTGGCATCTCGAGCCTGTCCACAGTGACAAAACCTTTCAGCCCGCGATCACTAACGCGGGTTTCGGCCTGTGCAGTATGCGCGCACAGGCCGATCAGCAAAGGCGTTGCGGCAAGGACAACGACGCGGCGCATGATCACTCCATCGGGATGCGGATCACCACACCGCCCATCACATCGCCGCCCTTGAAGTCGGTACGCGGGCTATCCTTGTGATCGTTGTGGCAAGAAGAGCAGGCTTCAGCCACCGAGATGTCAGGATAAAATGCGGTGAAATAGGTGGTCCCGCCCAGCTCTTCCTCGCCATAGAAATTCTCGCCCGGATTGGCAGCGATGAATTCCAGACCTTCGGTTTCCAGCGGGGTGCTGGGCGCATTCTGCTTGTTGATTGGCCACAGGGACAACAAAGAATACGAGAACGCGTCCGTCTCTTCTGCGACCATCTCCGCGCCAAAGCGGAACATCTGCGCGGGCAGAACCAGCGCCTTGTCGTCTTTGAAGTGTTCCGAGGCGGTGATCACCTTTTCCTCAACCGCAAGGCGGTTCACGATCATACGGGTATAGACGGTACGATCTGAACTCATCACCAGATGCAAAAGGTCCGATACCGTTTGATAATCAAGACCTTCATCAGCAGTGGCGGGCTGCATCGCGCCAAGTGCGAGCGCGCCGGCCAGCACCGGCGCTTTTAATTTCTTAAGGACGTTATACATTACTAGCTCCTGTAGCTCTTCGTGGTTGCAGTGTGTGGGGTCGCCGTCATTGATTGGCGTCGGTGTCTGGCGACTCCACACGTTTTAACGCCCAATCGACGCTGTCGATGTGGCGATCTGGTTGGCCCGAGAAGTTGTTGAGAACGAGCGCCGGGTCAGCCAGCGCATCAATCGCAAAGCTGAGCCCATGGCATGACATGCAGGCCGGGCGGATCATCTTCTCATTCGGGCGAAGCGTTTCGTTTTGGTTGTGATTGGTCAGAATTTTGCCGCCCTTTTCGGTTTGCGGCATGTGGCAAGTGGCGCAGGTCACTCCGCTGCCGGGGGGCAAATCGCCCGCCAGTTCTGCCGTCCACAGGGCGAAGTGTGGGCTGTCTTTGTAGGCGCGAGAATGTTCATCGTCATGGCAACTCAGGCAGGCATCGACCGCGGCGAAGCTAAGGTCTTGTTCGTGCGGCGCGTGACAGGTGGTGCAGGTCAGGTCCTGACCATGCGCGTCTGGCAGCAGGGATACGCGGGCCTCTGACGTTGACATGGCAGCTGGGCGGTCAGGGTCGGCGAGGTAGGTTTCGATGAGCCGCACCATAGCGTCGGGCGGCTCGGACATGCCAAGGTCTTTCAGGGCGCGCTTGGCGTCGCGGGGTTTGGCAATCTCGGGATGGCGGCGCATCCCATGGCGACCCATGGCAAAGGTTTTGGCCTCCGCGCGGTGACATTCGGTGCAGGCGGCTTCGGGCGGGACCTCCACCCAAGCGGCTTGGATTTGCTCCGGCGTCTCGGCTTCTGGCGCATGGCACGAGGCGCAGCCGACATCGGCGATGGCGTGTGCGGAATGGGCCCAGTTTTCTTCGACCTCCATATCCAGCGCAAACTTGGGCGCATCGACAGACGCAAGATAGGTTTCGATCTGCGCCGCGCTGGCGGGCTGCTTGCCCCGCGCTGTGGCCGCGGCCAGATGCACCTGCGCGTTTAGCATGTCGGGGTCTTTGCCGTGTTTGACAAGGAAGTCTTCGTAAAGCGCGCGGTTGTCGTGATAGTTGTGGCAGCCTGAGCTGGCGCAGGTGTCATAAGTCAGCCCGGCATGGCTTTCGCGATTGACCCGCACATCCTGATCCCCTTCGGAATGGCAGGCGACACAAAAATCTCCGGGCAGCGTCACCCCTCCGGCCAGCGTGATGTCGGGGTCGTGTTCTGCGTGGCAAGAGGTACAGAACCGCCCATCAATCTTGTCCCAGAACTTCGCCATCCGGGGGCTTTTGAACTTCTTGATCGGGTGGCTGTCATTCGCTTCGCTGAGCTCTTCTTTATGACAGGCGACGCAGGTCTTGTTCAGGTCTTTGCGGACCGAATTAACGTCTTCGAAATTGTCCGAGGTGTGGCACGTATGGCAGGAAACTTCGAACTGGTGATGCACCCCACTGGTCTGGCCCGGCAGAAGCGCGGTGCGGTCCCCGGTGACATAAAGCACCTTGGCCGCATAGACTGCGCCGCTGACCGATAGCACGATCCACAGCGCCCAGAGCAGATATGTACGCTGGCGCAGCATCAGAACGCGTAAACCGTCAGGACGTGAAACAGTAGCAGCACCGGCAGCGGCCAGATCGCCAGAATGTGCAACCAAGCCGGTACGCGGCGGGCGGGTTTGCGGGCCGTGCCGATACCTTGCGTGCGCAAGCTATGGTCGCCGCCCGTCGCCAGCCCGGCCACAGCGCCGAGGATCAGCGTTACGACAAAAGCGGTGCCAAGGGCCATGTTCCAATTCGCCCCCAACCGGAACCCGGTATGGGCAAAAAAGCCAAGGACCGCGACAAGCCCAATACCGATATGCACCACCCGCCAGCCATCATACCCGCCGAGCCGGTCGAAAAAGCGAATGCGTTTGCGCAGCCCGATCACCATCGCTGCAAGGATGATGCCGAGCAGGATAAAGCCGCTCCATTGTTTGACGATATTGTTCCGCCACGCCCAAACGCGCAGGCTGTCCGGATCGTAGCTGGTAGGCAGCGGCACATAGCCAAAGAGCAGCGGCAGCAGGGCCAAGGTCACGGCGATGCCCGAAAAGCCCAGCAGCAGCTTTGAAAAGCGGACCGGTTCGGGCGCTGCATCTGCGTCCAAAATCTCGGCTATCAGCGGCTTGCAGGTACCACAGACCGTCCCGGCCCCGGTCTCAGCGCTGATCTGTTCAGGTGTCGCATCGGGAACGCGCGCCATCGCGCTGCGGATTTGACCACAATTGACGCCGGTGCAGTTGCAGATCGTCGCGCCCGCGGGCAACTCGGCGGCGTTTTCCTCAACCTTGTCCCACAAATCGCCTGAGCGGCGGAACCGATACAGCATCCAAGGATAGACCGTCGCGCCCGCCTGCGCCGCTTCCTGCACCCGGCTGACCTGATCCCACGCGCCCACAGCGATCGCACCGACCAGCTTACCCCGTTCGACGAATACCCGGCGATACAGGCTACCCTCTTGCCAAACATGGCTTTTTACGTTGGCGCGGACCTCAAGCTGTTCCACATCACCGACGGAGAAAACATCTGAACCGATCACCTTGAGCTTTGTCGCATTCGGCGGCGGATCATAACGCAGGGTGCCCCCCATGACGGCGGCGGCGGCCACTTCAGCCTGAACATAGCCAGGCCCCACCAACCCAATCACCTGATCCTCAAACTGCGCACACTCGCCGACAGCATAAATGTCCGCATCGCGGGTCTGCATCTGGTCGTTCACCAATATGCCGCGATCAAAGGCGAGGCCGGATGCCTTCGCCAGATCCACATTCGCCCGAACCCCGGTGCAGATTACGACCGTATCGCTAACAAGCTCGGTCCCGTCGGCCAGCGTGACTGCCTCGACGCGGGTATCACCTGAAATCTTCGCAACGCGGGCGGTGACGCGGATATTAACGCCCAAGTCTTCGATATTGTCCTTCAAATGGGCGGCGGCGACGAGGTCCAATTGCCGAGGCATCAGCCTGTTTTCATGCTCGACAACGGTGACCTTGCATCCACGCCGCCGAAGTCCCCGTGCCGCTTCCAAACCGAGGAGGCCACCGCCAACGACAGTACAATTGCGCGCCGAGAACGACCGCGCCATCAGCGCCGACACATCGTCCGCAGTACGGAATGTGTAGACACCTGCCAAATCAGTCCCTTTGATACCCGGCACGAACGCACGCGACCCGGTCGCAAGGATCAGTTTGTCATAGGGCCAAACCCGACCATCTGTCGTTTTGACCCACTTCGCGGCACGATCAATCGAAACAACGCGCGCCCCGGTTTCGATATGCAAGGCAGCTTCACGCTCGTTCGGATCTGCAAGGGCAATTTCACCGAATTGCACATCCCCGCTCAGCAGCGGCGTCAAGCGCACACGGTTGTAAGGATCATGCGCCTCTTCATTGAGTACAACAACGGACTTGCCTTGTTTTGAGAGCAGTTGGCCGACGCGGATACCCACCGGGCCACCACCGACGATCAACGTGGTGTCACGCAGTTCGGTATCAAAATTTGGTTCAGTCGCAGCTGCGAGCGGCATAGACGCCTCCAGTACCCGGTGAGCCCGAAAAGGCTCCTGAGTGTGCAAAGCATCGTTGCTCAATAGCGCTGCCGCGGTAGGCAGAGGTAATGTCACTTCGTTGCGACTAAGGTTAGCCTAAGTCGTTTTGGGTAAAGAGAGTCAAAGTATTTCGCACCTGCAGCATAGGGGAAATGCGGGTCACGGTTAAAAATTAAGCCGCGTTGAGCATCACTTAGTCAGCGGTGTATGAAGTATTCGTTGGAGCCGCCCCACAGTTTGCCAAGGCAAAAGTCAGCAATCCAAGAAGGAACAGTGCGCCTGCGGCATAGCAGCTAGTCGATGACACGCGCCTCATCTTCTAGCATAATCGGGATGCCGTTTCGGATCGGGAAAGCCAGCTTGGCCGCATCCGAAACCAATTCCTGCTTATCCACATCGTATTTCAGCGTCGCACCTGTGCGCGGGCAAACAAGGGCTTCAAGCATCCGACGATCGAACATCGATTGATCGTTCATTGCATTATCTCCCCGCTACCTTCCCCACCGCGCAAAGCAAACTCGATCAACGTGACCAGTGTTTCGCGCCTTGTGGACAAGGACGGCGCTTCTAGCAAAGCTTGTTTATCTTCCGGCTCGAAATCCAGCATCATAGACAAGGAATTGATAAGCAGTTCATCCTCGGCCTCCTTCAGCGTCTCCCAATCAGCCGATAGCTCCCTTGCATCGAAATACCGACCCAGCAAGGACATGAAACGCTCGCGATCGAAGGCTTTGTCGTGATCTTTAGGAGCAAGATCCGCTTCAAACCCCTCCCAATCAACTTCACAGCGACGATAAGGTGTGAACCCCGTCACTTCCGACTTAACTCTGAAACGCGACATCCCGGTAAGCGTGATCAGATAACGCCCGTCTTCCGTTTCGGAAAACTGGGTAATGCGCCCTGCACACCCGATCTTCTGCAATCCGTTTTCATCCCGTCCAGGAAGTTCGTTCGGTTGCACCATCGCAATCAACCTTGCATCGGTTTTCAGTGCATCATCAAACATCTGCAAGTAGCGCGGTTCAAACAAATGCAGCGGCAGGCGTGCGCGCGGCAGCAGCAAAGCACCCGGCAACGGGAAGATGGGTACAATTTCCGGAAGGTCGGCGGGCTGTTTCATATCCTTGGAGTTAGTCCGCGCAGCAAATCAGGCAAATATCATGGAAGAAAGCTTCCGCCGCCCGTTCAAAACCAATGGATCATCAGGCTTCAATGCATCAAACATTGTGAAAAGCTGAGCTTTAGCAGCACCGTCGTTCCAGTCACGGTCTCGACGGAACAACTCCAACAGGTGATCAATGGCCTCTTCACCGTTCCCGTTAGAGTAAAGCGCCTGAGCAAGGTCATAACGCGCCTGATGGTCGTCAGGGTTTGCATCAACCGCAGTTTGCAACTCCATGACCGGGCCCGCATTCGCAGCTTGCTTGGCAAGTTCAAGTTGCGCATGCGCCGCTTCCAACTCAGCAGCATTTGAAATCTCAGCGGGTGCGCCATTCAGAACCGCTTCGGCTTGATCCAAATCCTCAAGCGCAATGTATGACCGAACAAGCCCACCATAGGCGGCTGCATTTTCAGGCTCTTCGCCCAAAATAGCTTCAAACGTTTGCATCGCGTCGGACGCTGCGCCTTGGTCTAGCATCTCTTCTGCCGCGGCAATTGCCTCTTCCAACCCAGCACCGGGTGCTTCACCCCCCCCTGCCGCGACAACTCGGTCCACAAAGGCTTTGATCTCGGATTGTGAAAGGGCGCCTTGGAACCCGTCAATCGGTTGCCCCTGCCAGAACGCATAGACGGTCGGGATCGATTGAATCTGTAGCTGCCCCGCGATCATCTGAGCTTGATCAACATCGACTTTGGCCATCTTCACCGCGCCATTTGCCGCGATGACAGCTTCTTCAAGCATAGGACCCAGCGTCTTGCATGGCCCACACCAAGGTGCCCAAAAGTCCACAATTACAGGCACTGACTGCGAGGTCTCAACCACGTCGGTCATAAAACTGTCTTCGCTGACGTCTTTGATAAGGTCCGCCGAGGCGGCCCCGCCGCCCAAATTAAGATCAACCATCGCTGCACCTTCCCTATGGGTCTGTTGCTGCGGTGTATATGGACTTAAGAAACGCAGATGCCAAGGGCTGCGGCGCTCAAGCATTGCGACCGAAAGTGCCGGGCAACTTAGGTCAGAATCGGAGTCTTGTATTCGCTTTTGTTGAGTGTTTTCAAATCAAGAGACGGATACCGTTCACCTGACCACAAATTCTGCGTGCAACGCCCCGGCCGCTTTGATGGACTTCAGGATATCGATCATATCGCGCGGCGACACGCCCAGCGCATTCAATCCGGCGATCACCTCGGACAAATTGGTCCCACCGCGCACTTCAGCCAGACCGATGCCCGGTTCTTCTTCGATTGCTGCTTCTGTTCGCGGGACCACAATCGTTTCACCGTCTGCAAAGGGGTTTGGTTGAATCGCCAGCGGGGCTTCTTCGATCCGTAAAGTCAAATTGCCTTGCGACACAGCAACACGAGAAATTCGTACGTCCTGCCCCATTACGATAGTACCAGAGCGTTGATCAACGATCACGCGCGCCGGCAATTCAGGCTCAACCAAAATCCTTTCTATTCGACCAATGGCGTGCGCGACCGAGCGCATACCAGTAGCGTCAATATCCAATCGTACAGTTCCGGCATCCAACATTGTTGCGACGCGCCGCCCGAAGTTGCTGTTAACCGCATCTTCAATGCGTGCAGCGGTCGTAAAGTCCGCTTCCCTCAACGCAAGGCGCACGCTGTCAAGAGATTGCAGCGAAAACTCAACCTCTCTTTCAATACGAGCCCCTGCTGGGATTGATCCAGATGTCGGAACACCTTGAATAACAGCTGCGCCATCGCCTTCAGCCGCTGCACCTCCCGCTATGATTGTGCCTTGCGCAACTGCGTAAATCTCACCATCCGCAGCGTTCAACGGGGTCATAACCAACGTGCCACCCAACAGGCTTTTCGCATCCCCAATTGCAGATACCGTGATGTCAATTTGGCCGCCCGCTCGTGAGAAAGGCGGAAGCGTGGCCGTAACAAAGACGGCTGCTACATTTTTGGGGCGGAATTGCTCACCAGTAACGTTCACCCCCAGCCGTTCGAGAATGCTGGACATAATTTCTTCAGTAAACGGAGCATTCCGCAGGCCATCCCCGGTCCCGTTCAAACCGACAACCAAACCATATCCAACCAGGTCATTGCCGCGCACGCCATCAAAGTTAACCAAGTCCTTGATACGAACCGGATTGGCGGTGCTTTGAGTGCATATCAGGCACACGAGAACGAAAATTCGTAAAACACCAATCATCTCAGAAAATTCACCAATGAAAGCTGCGAAAGTCGGGCCGTAACAGCGTAAAGTGCTTCAAGTTGAAACTGTGCCGCTTCCAACTCACTTGCTTTTTCGTAGGGGTCGATCGTCAGCAACGCGCCTTTCGCGTATTCTAACGATAGCATTTCCGACTGCGTACGCACGCTCCACTGAGAAATGCTCTCTTGAGCAAGGCCAATCTCGGCCTGTAGCCCAACCAAATTTTCCTGTGCTTGCAGCAAATTCAATCCCGACGCCTGGCGCAAAGTATCTTTCGTTTCTGCATCAAAGCCTAACGCCATGTCTTCGGACAATACGACGGTTGCCAGAGCTTTAAGAATGTCTTTGAACTCTTGCGCATCTGCCCGAACCGGAACCGACATCTGGGCGGTCTGCGACAATTGTAACGGAGCAATATCTTCGTCTCCACCAATATAGGCAAAACTGTCAAAGCCTGTGGGATCAGCAAACCAGTCATCGAGGCGACTTTGTAAATCAGATGCCGACACCGCTCCTGCCGCAACGATGGAAATCTCAGCTAGGATATCGGCACTTTCGATCAGTGCCGGGCCATCAGTGGCTTCCCCCGCGAACATCGAGCGGCCCGCGGTTTGAGAGTTCAAAACACTTACCACACTCGCAAAATGAACTTCAGCTTCGACCGCCACAGCACTTTGTGTCGCTGCGTTCCCACTGGACACCGAAGTAATCAAGTTTCCCGAGAAATCAGAAGATAAGTCAAACAGTTGGTCGAGCCTAACCTGCATTGCATCGGTCAATTGCTTCGCTTCAACAATGTTAATATTGTAGCCTTTGAGAACGCGCATGTCCCTTTCAAGGCTGGTCAACTGCGCATAGCTGCCGCCTAAATGCTCCGCCAAGTCATCGGCCTGACCTGTCGCCAACTCCTTGTTCAGAGTTTGAATTTCCGTTTTCAGAACTGTGTTGCGGTAGCGCAGTGAAAACGCCTGCGCCATATCGCCAAGTGTTGAAAAACTCATGCACCAATCCTCATCAGCGTGTCCATCATTTCGTTGATGGTCTCAATCATCCGCGCATTGGCGGCATAGTTTTGCTCAACCAGTATGAGTTGCTGCAATTCAGCATCTGTATCAACACCCGCGGCGCGCTCTGCTTGCGATGTTTCATGATAAGCTGCGGCAGCAAAACTCACGCTTTGATCCGCTGACAGGCGCTGAACGCCGACGCGTCCCATCAAGCCGTTCGCTACATCTGTCATGGATAGTGCACCGGAGCCGAAATCCCCCGAATTCGGTACAGAACGTTCGTTCAAAATCCCGCGAAGGCCCTGAAGCAGTTCGGCTTGCCCGACTTCTCCGGGCGTTACAGCGCCAAGACCATCGCGCAAACGCCAAACTTCACCCCCTTGATCCGGATCGACGGCAGAGTTGATAGTCAAACGTTCCGAAAGACCAACTTCGTTGATTGAATCGAACGCAATCCCACCATCAGTGAATAGTCCCGGATCGCCCGGCAACAAGCTAGGATCAACCGACGAATCTTCGAAGCGTTCCATCAAATTGCGAGCGACGGCATCAAGTTGCGTTATTGCGTCCTCTCCCAACTCGTCCCGGATCGCGAATTGTGCTGCCAGCGTGCCGCCAGGAATGCTGCTGTCGCTGGCAGTTGTTCGTATATCGCGCCCATTCACACTAATTCCGGACAGTTGGCCACCATCTGACGTCATATACGGCGTCACCTGTCGGGTAGAATCAAATTCAATTTCCACCGCTTGGCCATCCAGCAGTATGACGCCGCCTTCGGAATACAAAGCGATCTTTCCATTGTCGCGCCCAGCTTCATGAACCGGAATTATCTCATGGATTTCGTCGATAACACTTTGACGCAGATCCTTTAGCGAGCTGGAATCTTGGCCCCCGATGTTAACCTGAGAAATTTGAACGTTAAGGTACTCCACCTCTTTCAAGGCGGCGTTAAGACGCGTAACCTGGGCGTCTATGGCTTGATCGGCGTTGCTCCGCATTTCGGAAACGGTTTGGCTTGCATCGTTAATGACTTGCACGACTTGCTTCGCCTCTGACACGCTTGCCGCCAAACGTTCATTCGCGTCAGGCCTGCTTGAAGCCGACAACAATGAAGATTCGAAGTCCGCCAGCAAGTTCGTCAATGCTCTTGGATCATCAGGTGTGCCCAGTGCAGTTTCCAAATTGTCCGAAAATCCCTTGATTTCTTGCGCAAAACCTAAATCTGCTTGCGCGGAGCGACGCGCCGC
>CAZPXE010000041.1:0-13972 GCA_964590545.1 uncultured Rhodobacterales bacterium
CCTGCCCTTCATCATGACAGTGATTATCCTCGCAGGGTTCGTCGGCAAAGCCATCCCGCCGCGCGCAGGCGGGGAGCCATATGTGAAGGAGCGTTGAGGCTGACCGCGTAACACCAGTCAGCCCCCCGCTGTGAGTCCACTTACGCTGCGCGGCAGCATGTCCATTGATCCGGCCCGCGCCGCGCGCTAAGGGAAGCTATGCTGATCTACCTGCCTATTGCCGAAGTTTCGGTGAATGCCTTCCTTTTGTTAGGATTGGGCGGCTTGGTGGGCGTGCTTTCGGGCATGTTCGGCGTGGGCGGTGGCTTCCTGATGACGCCGCTGCTGTTCTTCATCGGCATCCCCCCGGCCGTGGCTGTGGCCACGGAAGCGAACCAGATCGTCGCCTCGTCCTTTTCGGGCGTATTGGCGCATTTGCGGCGTAAGACGGTAGACCTGAAGATGGGCACAGTGCTGCTGATCGGTGGTCTGGTCGGCGCGGCGCTTGGTGTGCTGGTGTTCAACTACCTCAAAAGTCTTGGCCAAGTCGATCTGCTGGTGAAGCTTTGCTATGTCGTGTTCCTTGGTGTGATCGGCGGGCTGATGTTCATCGAAAGCCTGAACGCGATCCGCAAGACCCGCGCAGGCGCGCCCGTTCCGCCGCGGCGCAAGCATACATGGGTGCATAACCTACCCTTCAAGATGAAGTTCCGTGTGTCGGGCCTTTATATCTCGGTCATTCCGCCGCTGCTGGTCGGGGTCACCGTCGGCGTTTTGGCGGCGATCATGGGCGTGGGCGGCGGATTCATCATGGTGCCCGCGATGATCTACCTGCTGGGCATGCCGACCAAGGTGGTCGTGGGCACTTCGCTCTTTCAAATCATATTCGTGACGGCCTTTACCACGCTGCTCCACGCGACGACGAACTACACCGTAGATGTCATGCTCGCCGTGCTGCTGCTGGTTGGCGGAGTGATCGGCGCGCAGATCGGCACGCGGATCGGCACCAAGATGAAGGCCGAACAGTTGCGCATACTGCTGGCTTTGATGGTGCTGGTCGTGTGCGGAAAACTCGCCTTCGACCTGCTGATCATGCCGTCAGAGCTGTATTCACTGGGGGCGGCAAGTGGTCACTAGGGTCTTCACGCTCCTCCTGATGCTCACAGCATGGGCCGCTGCGGCCGAAGAAGTCGTGCTCGGCCTCAGCACAGATAAAGTCGCCATCACAACCCAGTTCGACGGTTCCGAAATCCTCGTCTTTGGCGCAATCAAACGCGAAGAACCCATCCCCGGCGGCCCGCCGTTGCAGGTGATCGTGACCGTCGCAGGCCCAGCGCAACCCGTTCTGGTGCGCCGCAAAGAAAACCGCTTCGGCATCTGGATCAACACAGATGCAGTCGAAGTGGATGAAGCCCCCAGCTTCTATGCCGTCGCGACAAGCGGGCCTTTGACGCAAGTCCTTAGGGATGTCGAAGACCTGCGCCACCACATCTCTATCCCCCGCGCGATCCGCTCCGTCGGCGCGCCGCAGGATATTATGGACCCGGAGAGTTTCACCGAAGCCTTGATCCGCATCCGCTCGGGCCAGGATCAGTATCAGTTGCTTGAGAACCAAGTGGCCGTGGATGAACAGACCCTGTTCCGCACCTCAATCACCCTGCCCGCCGCACTGGTCGAGGGCGATTATGCCGCCCGGATTTTCCTGACGCGCGACGGTGAGGTGATTTCCACATACGAGACACAAATCGACGTGGACAAGGTGGGGCTGGAGCGGTGGCTCTACGATATGTCGCGCCAACAACCGTTGCTCTATGGGCTGATGTCGCTGGCGATTGCTGTGATTGCCGGATGGGGCGCATCGGCGGCGTTTAGGTTACTGCGGATTTAGCGCGCGCAGGGCCGCGAGCAGTCATTGGCGAAACGGTAGCCATGCCACAGCCAGACCGCGGGGCGGTGAATGCAACATCTGTTCCGGCGCGATTTATGGCAGCAATTTTGGCGCGCAGAATGAAGGGCGCGCTTACACCAACCAAAAAGCCAGCCCGTGCGGGCGGTCTGGCTTTGGCATGGCGGCCTTCGGCCTTGATTCCGTGCCAGAGGCGCTGCGCATGAATGTCTGCAAACGGCCAGTCCGGACACTCTTTGTAGAGCTGCGCTAAGTCTTCTCCAACCGCTCGCCCCGCCGATCATCCGTCGCCGTCCCGGTATTCACCGCGCTCGCAGGCTCCAGCAACACCACTTCGCACGTCTGCGTCAGCGCCACGGGACAATGCTCCACCCCGTGCGGAACAACGATGAACTCGCCCTCCTCCACGATCTCTTCACGGTCCCTGAACTTCACGAGCAAACGGCCCCGATGGACAAGGAACAATTCATCCTCCGTTTCGCGAAAGTGCCACGCAAACGGGCCGTCGAACTTGGCCAATTTGATCTGCATATTATTCACCTGCCCGGCCACGCGCGGCGACCACGGATCATCAAAGCTGGCAAAGGCCCGATCGAGGCTTTTCTTGCCAAAAGGCGAAAGGTGGCCATTCAAATCCGCCACATCGCGCACGATTGCAGAAAGTTGCGCCTCTAACCCTTCTGCTCCACCGGGATACGCGCCGTCCAAAGCCGCTGTACCAATGGTGAAACCCGCCGCGCCTGCGTCGCGCAGCGCACCAATTTGGGCTTTGTCAGCAATTGATCCTGCAACGATCACAGGCTTTCCAGCCGCCGCGCACACCTCGGCAATCATCGCCGGAATGTCGGGCAGATCAGCCCGGTACGCGAGCAGATCGAGCCCGTGAACACCGTCCTGCGCCGCAAGGGCGCGCGCGCTGGCTGCGATTTCAGCCGCGCTGCCTTGCAGGACGCTAGGATGACCCGTGATTTCGCCGGGGAACGGATAATATTGCAGGTCGCTCCCCATCAGAATTGGCAGCACGTCATCGACACGGGTGCCGCCCAGCAGAATATCGACACCGATCTCCACCGCTGCGCGTGCCGATGCGACCTCGCTCTCCCGGTCGAGACTGACAACCTCCAGATACGACGTTGCGCCCTTGGCTTTGATCGCCGCGTTGAGCGCTTTCAACTCCTCCACCGGAAGGCCGACATCCTTGAAACCGATATGGCGCACACCAAGCGCCAAAGCCGTGTCCAGATGAGTGCGCGCATCGCCAACGGTCCGGTCATTGCGCGTGAGCATGAAGATAAAGCGCAACCCCATCAGACCGCCCCAATTTTGGGCGCAACGGTGCGCGCGGCGATCATTTGACGCGCGGTGGTGAGCGCCGCAATAAGACTGTCCGGCGCGGCAATCCCTTGTCCCGCTATATCAAAGGCTGTGCCATGGTCAGGTGACGTGCGAACGAACGGCAGGCCCAGCGTTACGTTCACTCCGGCTTCAATCCCAAGGTATTTAACCGGGATCAGCCCCTGATCGTGATACTGCGCCACAACGATATCAAACTTACCTTGCCGGGCGGCCATGAAGACCGTATCGCCCGACCAAGGCCCACTTGCGTCGATCCCCTCGGCGCGCGCAGCCTCAATCGCCGGCGCAATGATATCAATCTCTTCGCGGCCAAACATGCCGCCTTCGCCTGCATGTGGATTCAGCCCGGCCACCGCAACACGCGGCGCCGCGATGCCAAGCGCCCGGCAAGCTTGATGGGCAAGGCGGATGGCCGACATCTGCGCCTCAAAATCGGCCTGCTCGATGGCGTCGCGCAAGCTGACATGGATCGTGACAAGAACGGTACGTATCTCATCATTCGCAAGCATCATCGCGACGCTTTCCGTGCCGCTGAGCCGGGCGAGAATTTCTGTATGTCCGGGTTCTGTGACACCCGCCGCCGCCAGCGCTTCTTTATGAATTGGCGCGGTGATGATCCCGGATGCCAAGCCTTCGTTGCAAAGCGCGATCGCGGTGGCGATAGCTTCGTAGGCAGCGCGGCCAGCCATGGCAGAGACTTCGCCGATTGCGAATGGGCCATCTGAATGCGGTGTCGGCAGAATATTGAGAACGCCGTCGGCGAGAACTGCATCGGACACATCGTTCAAGACGTTTGCAACGAGATGCGGCTGCTGCGTCTCTTCGATCACCCTCTTTATCACATCTGCACTGCCAAGGACGACGGTGCCTTTGGCGTGGCCTGCCCCCGCAGCCTTGACGATGATCTCGGGGCCTATCCCCGCAGGATCGCCCATCGTGATAAGTAAAGGTTTGTCGGTCACGGGCAGGTACTCCGGCGCAGGGGCAGGTACAGGGACAGGTACAGAAAACTGCATTATTCGACGCTATTTTCGCGCCGACCAGAGCGAGGAGCAAGGGGGCGTTTGTATGATATCGGTCCGTATATGATTTAGCCGATGTCAGATAAGCGCTCCACTCAATTGGGCAGCGGTGCTGACATGAACCGAACATTAAATTGACGTAACGCATAGGATGGGCGGTTGACCCTGCACCCCCAACTTCTAGTTTTGCGTGTGAGTTATGATATATCATAACAGTTTTGGGTCGTCTTTTTTGGGGGGACGAACCCGATACTTCCTTCCTTTGCCCCAACAGGGATAAACCTATGAGAACTTGGACAACTCTTCTCGCCGTAGCCGCACTTGCAACGTCCGCCAGTGGCTCCTTTGCAGGCAGCATCACAGAGAAAGACGTGATCGACGCACAGACAGAATGGGGCAACGGGATCGTCGCAATCGCCACCGCTCATACCGAAGGCGGGGATTTCGCAGCGCGCGCCAAAGACCACATCGACACGCTTTACGCCTATGGCGTTAGCCCGGTCATGTTCAAGCCAACACTGGCATCCGCAGACCAATTTCGCGAAACATTCGACGAAGCGCTTAGCTACTTCATCGGCACAGAAGGCTCCGAAGACAGCGGCTTTGCAATTAAAGGGTGGACGAAAGTGCGTTGGGAAAGCAACGGCATCTTCACAACAAACGACGCGGCGACCGCCATGGGCAACTACTTCTTCACCGGCCCCGATGGCACGGAAACCAAAGTGGAATACTCCTTTGGCTACGTAAAAGATGAAGACGGAGAACTGCGTATCAACCTGCACCACTCTTCGCTGCCCTTCGCGCCGGGCTCATAACGCGGCGACCGGCAAATGGGTCCGCATAGCGTTGCCGCGATGCGGACCTTATTTCTTGAGGCGCTGAAATTTCGAGCATCCAGCGACCCGTTTGTCCACTTCGTTCTGGGCATAGTTGTATAATCAAAGAGGGCCTTTACATCCCGTCCCAATCCGGGCGCAATGCGCGGGTCACTCACTACGGGGATACTGGGAATGAAATACACGAAAACCATCGCAGCGGCTTTTGCCCTCACCGCCTCCGCCGTCTTCGCCGACGGGCATAGCACAGACGTGCCATTCGCCCTCGACTGGAAATTCGAAGGGCCTTCGGCGCCCTACTTTGCTGCTATCGACAATGGACACTTCGCTGATGCGGGCCTGTCGGTCGAGATTACGGCCGGATCCGGGTCTCTCGACGCGATTCCGAAAGTGGCCACCGGCGCATTTCCCATCGGCTTCGCAGATATCAACAGCCTTGTGCGTTTTCTCGACCAGAACCCCGGAGCGCCTGTAACCGGAGTTATGATGGTGTACGACAAGCCGCCCTTCGCGGTTATCGGTCGCGCGTCCTTGGGCGTTTCGGCCCCCTCCGATTTGGAGGGTAAAGTGTTGGGAGCACCGCCCCCGGATGGCGCTTGGGCACAGTTCCCGATCTTCGCCGCCGAGAACGGATTGAATACCGACGCAATCACCGTCGAACCGGTCGGCTTTCCGACCCGCGAGCCCATGCTCGCAGAGGGTAACGTCGCCGCAATCACCGGTTTTTCCTTCAGTTCCTACCTGAATTTGGTCCGCCTTGGCGTGCCAGAGGACGACATCACAACGCTGCTGATGGCGGATTACGGCCTCGACCTTTATGGCAATGCCGTGATCGTTAACACCGACTTCGCCGAAGCCAACCCCGATGTGGTCAAGGGCTTCCTTGCTGCGGCCGCCATGGGCTGGAAAGACGCCATCGCTGACCCGGCTTCCGTCATGCCAGCGCTGATCGAACGCAACCCAGCTGCCGATTCCGCATTGGAACAACGCCGTTTGGAACTGGCAATCGAGGCCAACGTCATGACCGATTATGTGATGGCCAATGGCATGGGCAATATTGACGCCGACCGTATGGCCGCCGCGATCGAGCAGATCAAACTCGTGTACGAGTTCCAGAACGAGCCGAACGCAAGCCTGTACTTCACCGACGCTTACCTGCCCGAGGGCGGGTTTGCCGTGAAATAACAATAGTTTGGCAGGGGTGTCTTAGCCCCTGCCAGTGCTTTGTGGAATGTCTCCCCTTATCGATATCAAAGGCGTGCGCCACGCCTACGCGACAGCCTCCGGCCCGCTCCCCGTGCTGGATGGGTTGGATGTGACTGTAAACGAAGGCGGTTTTTGCGCTGTTGTTGGTCCGTCAGGCTGCGGCAAGTCAACGCTCACACGATTGGTGGCCGGTTTGATGCACCCAGATCAGGGCGAAGTTTGGCTGCATGGCGAGCGAGTCAAAGGCCCGCGTTCCACCGTCGGCATGGCGTTTCAAAACCCCGTTCTGCTTGAATGGCGTACGATCCTGCACAATGTGATGCTGCCTCTCGAAATCGTGCCGGGTGGGCTGAAAGGCAAAGCCGCCGAGGACCGAGCCCGGTCTTTGCTGGCTCTGGTTGGGCTGGAAGGTTTCGAAGACAAGCGGCCCTCAGAGCTTTCCGGTGGGATGCGGCAACGTGCTTCGCTGTGCCGCGCGCTGGTCCATCAGCCAGAAGTGCTGATCCTTGATGAACCATTCGGGGCATTGGATGCGTTCACACGCGAAGATCTGTGGCAAACCATGCATGAGGTCAAAGCCAAAGAACCATTTACGGCGATCCTCATAACGCATGATCTACGCGAGGCAATTTTTCTTGGTGATCAAGTGGTTGTCTTGTCTGGTCGCCCGGCTCGGACACAATATGTGATGAATATCGAGCGCAGCGACAAGCCGACACTGGACGATCTTTATACGCTCGAAGCGTCCGAACGCCTCGCTATCCTGCGCCACCAAATCGAAATCGCTCAAGGTCGCGCCCCCCAGGAGGCATCGGCATGAATTTGGCGCTGCGCAAGGTTCTTGTTCCGACGCTGGCCATGGTCGTTTTTCTTGTTCTGTGGGAAGCGCTTGTGTGGATCATGGGCTGGCCCAACTACAAAATGGCGTCTCCCAGTGATTTGGTTCCGGCCTATGAACGGTACTGGGAGTTGTTCATCGTGATGGGATGGCAAACGCTCTGGCGCACTGTGCTAGGGCTTTTGCTTGCCATTGTTGTTGGCACCGGTCTCGGAATGATCATGGGCTTTTCGCGCTTGATGCGCGATGCGCTCTATCCGCTGCTTGTTGGGTTTAACGCCGTTCCGAAAGCGACGGTGGTGCCGATTGTCGCGTTGATGTTCGTCGGTGCGCATGACTTCAACACGGTTTTGTTGGCTTTTATGATTTCTTTTTTCCCGATTGCCGTGTCCGTTTCGATTGGTCTTTCAACGCTTGAGCCAGAGTACCGCGATATCCTGCGTGCGCTTGGCGCATCGCAAACAACCATTTTCTGGAAGATCGCCCTTCCCAAGACACTGCCCGAATTCTTCGGTGCGCTTAAAGTCTCTGTAACGCTGGCTTTCATCGGAACCAACTTGATGGAAATTGTCAGTCCACATGGGCGCGGGCTTGGTGCGCTGTTCGACAGCGGCAAGACCAATTCAGACTACCCGCTTATGTTTGCAGTGTTGATTGCCCTCGCGGCATTGGGAATTGCCCTCTACTATATTGTCGTTGCTCTTGAACGCGTGTTTGCCGGGTGGGCCGAACGTCAACCTGAATAATCAAGCAGACGAACTTGATATCTTGATAGCCCTCGAAAGCCGCCTACTCAGGCGGCTTTGCTGTCTTTTTGTTTCGCAGATGGCGCTTCTGCTTGAGCTCCAGCCTGGAAAAACCCGACCATTTCCCGCAGTTTGCGTGCTTGATTGGCAAGGGTCGATGCCGCAGCAGCATTTTCGCTGGAAGAACTTGTTGTAATCTGCAGATCAGAGGCAAAGTGACCAATTGCATCGGTCAGTTCATTCACACCAACAGATTGGTCTTCACTCGCGTTCGAAATGTCACTCATGCTACGTGCCATTCCGGCAATGGCGTCGCGAATACGGGTCAGTGTTTCACCGCTCTTGTTCACGATATCTGCACCGTTTCCAACTTGGGTTTGCGTCGTGCTGATGAGGTTGTTGATTTCGGTCGCAGCATCCGCAGACCGTTGCGCAAGCGCGCGCACTTCCGACGCCACGACGGCGAAACCGCGCCCTGCCTCGCCTGCGCGGGCCGCTTCAACCCCGGCATTGAGCGCAAGCAAGTTGGTTTGGAAAGAAATACTGTCGATCAATTGAACGATGTTGCCAATTGCATCGGAGCTGTTGCGAACGGCTTCCATCGCTTCAATCGCGGACTGAATGTCACTTTGACCGGTCTCTGCAATGCCCTGCGCACTTTCTGCAGAATTCGCCGCTTGACGTGAATGACTGGCATTCGCGGTAACGGTCTTTCTAAGTTCTTCCATGGAAACAGTGGTTTCTTCCAAAGACGCGGACTGGCGCTCCCATGTTTTGGACTGCTTACCGGCATTCTCCTCGATGGTTTCACTTTCCTCAGCGATGGTTGCTGCGAGACCAAGAATACCGAGTACCAATTCCCGCAATGTCTGCACTGTCCGATTGAAAGAACCGCCTAGCTCGGCAAATTCAGACGAAGACTGGTGCGAGATTTCATACGTAAGATCCCCCGCCGCAAGATGTTCGAAGCCAGTTTTGAAAGATTCAAATGCCTGAACTCGGTCGGTAACGTCGGTTGCGAACTTCACGACTTTGTAGGGTTTGCCTTCTGGGTCAAAAATTGGATTGTAGCTGGCTTCAATCCAAATCTCAGATCCGTCTTTGGATACCCGGCAATACTCTCCGTTTTGGAATTCTCCACGACCCAGCGCCGCCCAAAACTCAGGATACTCTGGCGATTGAACATAAGACTTGGGCACGAATATCTTGTGATGCTGCCCAACTATCTCATCGCTCGTGTATCCAAGAGCGTTGAGGAAGTTTTCGTTGGCATGCCGAATGCGGCCATCCAATTCGAACTCAATCACCGCCATCGACTTGGATATCGCCTCAAGCTGGCCTGACTTGTCTAGTCCGTCAAGCACGCTTTGCGTTACGTCCGTCGCGTATTTGACGATCTTGGACGTGTTGCCGTCGAGGTCGAAAATCGGGTTGTATGTTGCTTTGATCCAAACAATTTCGCCGGATTTGCTAACGCGCTTGAAATTGCCTTCGTGATACTGGCCCTTGGAAAGACTTTTCCAAAACGCTTCATATTCTTCTGACTGCGCCTCTGACGGGTCCACGAACATTCGGTGATGTTGTCCAACGATCTCACCCAGATCATACCCCATTGCATTGAGAAAATTGTCATTCGCCTTCAGAATCTTGCCTGATGGGTCAAACTCGATGACGGCTTGCACACGATGAATGGCATCAATCTGCCCCTGCATATCCAGTACAGTGCGGCGATCTGCGGTGATGTCGGTCGCAAACTTCACCACGCCGGTAAGTTCGCCTTTGTCATCGTGGATCGGGTTGTAAGACGCCCGGAGCCAGATAAGCGAGCCGTCTTTCTTCTCGCGTGGGAAAACCCCTTGCCAAACTTTCCCCTCGGACAAGTCCTTCCACATCTGTGTGTACTCGCTGGATTTTGCATCATCAGCATGCATGAACAATCTGTGATGCTTGCCTTTGATTTCCTCCAATGAGTATCCTGTCGCGCCAAGGAAGATCTCATTCGCTGATTGAATGATTCCCTCAAGATCGAACCAGATGATTGCCTGAACTTTATTCAAAGCTTCCAGCAAAGAAGTGTTATCGTTGGTGTTATGGTCGGCCTGACCGAAAAGCCTGAAGAGTTTCATATGCACCGCATTCTGTTGTTTCCACATACATGCCAACAGAACGTTTAATATTTCGTATGCAGACGCAAGCTGCCCAAATCTCAGCAAAATCTAAGAAAACTCACGGTTTCACCGCAGAATCGTGGGCTGTGCCGGGTCAACAGCTTGCACTGACCCGCGTTTGGCGATTTAGTTGCTACCGAAGCGTGGAAAAACCGCGCAGCCATACCAGGGGAGCCACGTTTGGCCGACGGATCCAACGCCGGAGCGTTCGTAGAGTTCGAGCGCGTCCAAAAAAGCTATGACGGCGAAACGCTTGTCGTCAAAGACCTAAACCTGTCCATGCCGAAAGGCGAATTCTTAACCATGCTGGGGCCTTCGGGATCTGGCAAAACGACCTGCTTGATGATGCTGGCGGGGTTCGAGACGGCGACTCATGGCGATATTCGCCTTGATGGCGTGTCGATCAACAACATCCCGCCGCATAAGCGCGGGATTGGGATGGTATTCCAGAATTACGCGCTGTTCCCGCATATGACGGTGGCCGAGAACCTTTCCTTCCCACTCGAAGTGCGCAAAATCGGCAAGTCCGACCGCGAAGCGAAGGTGAAACGCGCGCTCGATATGGTCGAGATGGGCGCGTTTGGTGGTCGTCGCCCGGCGCAACTGTCCGGTGGTCAGCAGCAGCGGATCGCGCTTGCCCGCGCGCTGGTATTTGAACCCGAACTGGTGCTGATGGACGAGCCGCTCGGTGCGCTCGACAAACAGCTGCGCGAGAAGATGCAGTTCGAAATCACGGATTTGGCCCATAACCTTGGTATTACAACGGTCTACGTGACGCATGATCAGACCGAAGCGCTGACCATGTCAGACCGTGTCGCCGTGTTTGACGATGGGCGCATTCAGCAGCTTGCGCCGCCAGACACGCTTTATGAAGAGCCGGAAAACAGCTTCGTGGCGCAGTTCATTGGCGAGAACAACACGCTCACCGGCACGCTCGAAGAGATCAAGGGCGAAACCTGCGTGGTCCGGCTCGACGATGGCGAGCTGATCGACGCCAAGCCCGTGAACGTGTCCGAAGTCGGCCAACGCACGCGCGTGTCGATCCGCCCAGAGCGGGTCGAGTTCAACCCCGACCGGCTCTCGCCCGATGCGCATACGCTTGATGCGACGGTGATGGAATTCATTTATATGGGCGACATTTTCCGCACCCGCCTTCGGGTCGCAGGAAACGACGATTTCGTGATCAAAACCCGGAACGCGCCTGATCAGGTGCGGCTCGAACCGGGGGCACAGATCAAGATCGGCTGGTTGGCCGAGGATTGCCGCGCGCTTGATCCATAAGCGCCGCAAAGATGCTGTCCGGGCGGTCCGGACGGTGCGCATCAAAAGGCCGGGAACCAATAAGCCCGACAGACCGGTCTTTGTTCAAATCGTCGGGCAACATGGGAGACCTTGTATGAAACTCGTAAAAACTCTGATGGCCACAACGGCGCTTGGCTTTGCGGCCACAAGCGTTGTGGCTGATGGCCATATGGCCGGTTCCATGACCCTCGTGTCCTGGGGCGGTGCCTACCAAAAGTCCCAACAGCGTGCCTATTCCGAGCCCTATATGGCGATGAATGATGGTCTCGAAGTGATCTGGGACGAAAGCTCGGCAGAAGCCGTGTCCAAGCTGCGCGCGATGAACGAAGCGGGCAATGTGACCTGGGACGTTGTTGACGTTGTGGCCGCAGACGCTCTGCGCCTGTGCGACGAAGGTCTGGCGATGGAAATCGACGCGGATGAAGTGCTGGCGGCTGCGCCCGATGGCACCTCTGCATCCGACGATTTCGGTGACCTGCTGGTGGGCGATTGCTTCATCCCGCAGATCGTGTACTCGACCACATTCGGCTACCGCACCGATCTGGTGCCAGAAGGCGTGGATGCCCCTTCGGAAATCTGCTCGGTCTTTGATCTGGAAACCTATCCCGGCAAGCGCGCGCTCGAAAAGCGCCCGATCAACAACATGGAATGGGCTCTGCTCTGCGACGGTGTGGCAAAAGAAGACGTTTATGACGTGCTGGCCACCGAAGAAGGTCAGGAAAAGGCCCTCGCCAAGCTGGACACCATCAAGGACAGCGTTGTGTGGTGGTCCGCAGGTGCCGACACGCCGCAGCTTCTGGCCGATGGCGAAGTGTTCATGGGCTCGACCTACAATGGCCGCCTGTTCAGCGTGATCGAAGAGCAAAAGCAGCCCGTCGCCATCATGTGGGACGCGCAGGTGTTTGACCTTGACGGTTGGATCATTCCAGCAGACCTGCCAGAAGATCGTCTGGCCCGCGCGCTGGACTTCGTGAAATTCGCAACAGACACTCAGCGTCTGGCGGATCAGGCGAAGTACATCTCCTATGGTCCGGCCCGTGCGTCTTCCGCGCCGCTGGTTGGTCAGCACGCTGATCTGGGCATCGACATGGCACCGCACATGCCGACCGACCCGGCCAACGCACAGAACACATTCCTGTATAACTACGAGTTCTGGGCCGATTATCGCGACGACATCGACGCGAAATTCCAAGCATGGTTGGCGCAATAAGCTGATCTGACGGGGTGGGCAGGATTGCCCACCCTACCTCACCCGACGGGAAAACCCTTGTTCGGTGGGCAAATTGCCCACCCTACATCCGCCGACGGGACCACCCCGTAACCCGGGCACAATTGCCCACCACAACACCGCTCCCGTAGGGTGGGCAATATGCCCACCACGCGATGCCCACAAAACGCCGCCAAAACAAAGAGACCCGGACACATGCCCAAAGGTTACATAATCGCATTTGGCACCGTGCATAACCCCGACGCCTACGCCGCCTATGCTGCCAAAAACAACGACATCTTCGGGCGATTCGGTGGCAAGTTCCTTGTGCGTGGCGGCCAGAATGAGCGCCCCGAAGGCGCCAAACACAACCGTCAGGTTGTCATCGAATTTCCCAGCTATCAGGCCGCGCTCGACGCGTATAACGACCCGGAATATCAGGAAAACCTGAAAATCCGCCTCGCCAATTCCGATAGCGATGTTGCAATCGTCGAAGGCTACGATGGCTGACCAAACCGCAAACCCCTCTGGCCCGATGCTGGCCGCCGATGGCACGCCGCTGAAACTCTCGCTCGCCCGCTCTTTGCGGATGCAAAAGCTGCGCGCGCTGCTGCTGATCGCGCCGCTGCTGATCTTTGTGCTGATCACCTTCATCGCGCCGATTGCCGATATGCTGTTCCGCTCGGTCGAGAACGAGATCGTGCAAGACACCCTTCCCCGCACCATCGTAGCGCTACAGGATTGGGACCCCGAAAGCGGCGAGGCACCGGATGAGCCGGTCTTCCGCGCCCTTCACGACGACATGCAGATCGCGGTCGAGCGTAAGGTCCACACCCGCCTCGGCACGCGCCTGAACTATGAACAAACCGGCGTGTCTTCGATGTTCCGCCGCTCAGGCCGCGGCGTCGGGGATATTGGCGAAGTCTGGCAAGATCAGTTCGAAGACCTCGATAGCTTCTGGAAAAAGGGCGAAAACTGGTCTGATATGCTGATGACCGAAGGCTGGGTCGAGGCCGCGAAGGATTGGAAGAAATCCACCGGCACGCGCCAGCCCACGTTCCAGATCAAGGCCGACATGCTGCCCCTGCTGCCCAGCACCGTCGCCGTTTATTCGGAATTCGCGAACTACGTCCAACTTGAAGACGAAAAACCGCTGTACAAAGAAGACCCGTGGCCCGGCATCTATATCGCCCTCTTTGACGACCTGATGGCGCAGCCGGACCTGTCGACGCTGACTGGCCCCGGCGCGGACGCGTTGCGCGCCGCCGCCGATGCCGTCGCCGGGTTCGAAACGATTTCCTACAAGGATGGCTTTATCGACGTGGATGACAGGTGGGGTGAGGCTCAGACATGGCGCACCATCAAAACCTACGCGCCGGCCTACACATCTGGCTATTTCCTCAATG
>CAZPXE010000042.1:0-13945 GCA_964590545.1 uncultured Rhodobacterales bacterium
CATCAACCACCAATCCACGGTGTTCCTGTTCGATCCGGATACTGGCAAGGTGAAGGCGATGGTGGGCGGCAATCTGCTGACCGCGCTGCGCACGGCGGCGTCGTCGTCGGTGTCGATCAAGCATCTGGCGCGCGCCGATGCCAAAGTGCTTGGCATGGTCGGCGCGGGCCATCAGGCGACGTTCCAACTGCGCGCGGCGTTGGAGCAGCGTGATTTCGAGAAGGTGATCGGCTGGAACCTACACCCGGAAATGCTGCCGAACCTGCAAAAGGTGGCGGATGAGGCCGGTTTGCCGTTCGAGGCGGTCGAGTTGGATGGGATGTGCGATGCGGATGTGATCATCTCGATCACCTCGTCATTCGATGCCATTCTGAGCGCGGATCATGTCAGCGCGGGCACGCATCTGGCCTGCATGGGCACTGATACCAAAGGCAAGCAAGAGGTCGACCCGAACCTGCTTGCGCGGGCCACGGTGTTCACAGACGAGGTCGCACAATCGGTGACGATTGGTGAGGCGCAACATGCCATCGCCGCTGGGATCATCGCGCAGACGGATGTGAATCAGCTCGGCGCAGTCATCAACGGGGCCCATCCCGGACGACAAAGCGCGGATGAAATCACGTTGTTTGACGGCACGGGCGTCGGTCTTCAAGACCTCGCTGTTGCGGCCAGTGTTGTGGACCTTGCCGTCGCGCAAGGCATCGCGACGATTGTCGAGGTCTGATCCTACGCCTTCGTTGCCCCGGAGATTCCCAACGGAATGTCTTCAAAATACGCTTCGGATTTCTCGACGTCTTCGGCGACGGGCAGCACCGTTGGCACTGCTCCGGCGGACATGCTTGACCGCAGCAAGGGGACACCGCTGAGCTTCGGGCGTTCCGCCGCTGGGCGCGAGGCTTTCGCCAATTCCCGCGCCATTGTCGGTGCGGCCACCGAGGTGCCTTCGACGCTGATCCGACTTCCGCTGCGGTTCCCGGCCGCATTGATCCCCGCGCGGCGGCGGCTGACGGAGGCGGGTGCAACGACATCAGGTGTGCGTAGCCCCAACGCCGCCGATCCGGTGCCTGCATAGCCTACGGGTTCTAATGTATCCGCATAGCAACCGCCCACGACAACAGTGCTATCCGCTGTAGCGAGGGCGTTTAATGCGCCGCCGCGCCGGATATAGGCCGGGCCTGCGGGATCATCCTGCACAATAAAACCAGCTTCGTCGCGTTCGCGGTATTGGCTATCCTCGAACCGGGACTGTCGCCCGCCATTGCGGAAACCGGGGATCATATCGTCGCGCTGGATGGTCATGTCGAGCGGCCAACCGATTTCTTCGCGGGGCAGACCAATTTGCCCGTTTATCGTGATCTGCCAGTCTCCCGGCGAAACAAAAGGTTTGCCCGGAGCCGTTGGCACCGTCGGCGGTACGGCAAGGCAGATGCGGTAGCGACCCGGTTGGCGCTTGTGCTGAACCCACTGAATATAGGCCCGAACGTGCCCGCTTTGGGGGAGGTCCAGCGTGTAAACCCGATCGAGCTCTGCTTCAAACAGCGTTGCGACCTCGGAGCTGAGCGGCGGGCGCAAGCCAAGAGTAACCGGCAGATGCGCAGGACGCTTTTCAATCGGAGCGGACCAGATTTCAAGAAAACTGGGCGTCTTGTCATCTGGTTGCAAGGTCCAGAAAAGCGGTTTGCTATCTTCCGTGATAGGCTGACTGATCCGCACGAAACTACGTCCCTGCCGGTGATTGCCTGACGGCACCACGAGCCGAAGCGGCGCGCGGTGATCGCCGCGATATCGCTCGATAGCGTCCACAAACCGATCCAGCAGGCTTGAGCCGTCCTTGGGCCCGGCGCTGAGGCCGAAGCTGAGATTCAGGATCACGGGATAATCTTCGCCTTCCGCCTGACAGCGTTGTTCGACGTGATCCAATAGGCGGATCAGGCCAAGCAGGATGAACATCTCGGCGTAAGTGCCGGACGTGTCCGCAGTCACGCTTTGTGGGATGGAGACCAGCGCAAGGTCGTAGGTGTCCGGATCAACCCCCATGCGGTCGGGCAGCGATTGGAACATGCGGTCGCGCCGCCCGGCATCCAGTGCAAAGCCAGAGGCCAGATCGATCACTGCTGTCCCATGCCCGGCCCGGCGGGCAAGGGACTGGAATTGCCCGCTCGACATATCCAGCGCTCCGGCTTCGCGGTACAGACTGTCTTCGTCAACAGTGTCACCGCCCGGGCCTTTGGCGTGCGCGCCCAGCAGAAAATTGATCTGCGCGCGCGATATCTCACGTCCGAAGGGTGCGACTTGCCCCTCGCCGGTATGGGCAGCGCCTTGCAGCCAAAGGTAATCGACGCGGGTGCTCAGATTGGATAGGCGGAAGCGTTCATGCGCGAAGGCGATACTGTCATCAATGATCGCCATGATGACCTTGCTTTGCGCGTGGGGAAGGCGGCGCATGGGACGGCTTTTGCTGGCGGTTTTGGTCGGGCCAAAGCATGCGTTCGGCAAGGCCGCCGGAACAAGCGCGGGCCAATCTGCAACGCCATCCCCCAATATCTGCGCCACGGCCTTTTTCAGCCAGGGTGTGCGAATATTGAACACATCCTGCAGCGGCTTTGCCTCACCCGGCTCATCAACACTGCGCGCCCAATGCACATATGGTGAGATTCGCTCGGCGTCGGGCAGATGTTCCGTCGTGGTCCATGCGCTTTCGGGATGGCTGCCATCATCCATTGTCTTGCACCATTTCGGACTGCGCCTTGCGCCACATGCGCGCCCAGATATCGACGCTGGCGCGGCGGTCCCCGGCCTCTGAGCGCTTGATGGGCGATGCATCGCCCCGCGCATTGGCGTTAAGCACCTGCGAGATTACGCCCTGATGGAAGTCGGAATTGCCCCAGCTTTTGCCGTCGAATGTCCAATTCCCCGGCCCTTTATCTTGCTGTGCCACAGCGGCAAGATGTTCGGCCAGTGCCATACCAAGGGCTGCGCCCGCACCGCTATCGACAGGGTAGTGAACACCGGCCACGGTTCGGTTCGCGGCGATGCGCGCGGCAAGGCGGGCACGGTGATCCATCATCCGCGCGCCTTCTTCAACTGAGCCGCCGCGCAGCATCGTGAGGATACCTGCGATCAGAAATGCTTCGCTCGCATGGCCGCTGGGCAGGCTTCCATGGGTTGGCGTTGGGATAATCGGTTGCAGCCGGGGCGAGAAGGCGATGGGCCGGACCAGATCAAAAGCCAGCTTGATCTGCTGTGTGATGGCCCCGGAGAAGGTCGCCGCGATATGGATCAGCGCAAGGACAGTTGGGGTGCGCGAGGCGTCCAGCATATCGATTGCGGCATAAAACGAAGCGATATCATTCAGCTGAACAAGGATTTCGGGCAGCCGCTCATCGCGCAGATCCGCATAGCTGCGCACGTAGTTGAGTTGCTCAGCCACATCGGTCAGCTCCGGTTTGTGCATGGCAAGCAGGGGCGTCGCGTCAAATGTTTCCGCCAGTGGCCCGTCCTTTGGTGCATCCAAACGTGCATGAACTGTCGCATTGTCCGCCGAGGTGATCACGCGCACGGTTTGCAGCAGGCTGCCGCTGATCGCTTGCGTGGCATAGTCGACCCCCGGCAGTCGCGGCAAAGCATCGTCTGCGTTCAACCGCTCTGCTTCTTTTTGGTCAAGCGCTTCGAGTTCCCTTCGCCGCGCATTGATCGCCCCTTGGTCCAGAGTCTCGGTGCCAACGATACCGTCATGGCTGGTGGAAAGCGCTGAGGCGAGGAGCGGACTCATGCCGCCGCCATCTGCACCCCCTTGTATCGATTGGATGGACTGAATTGATTGGATCGACTGCGTTGAGATCAACGCTTGAATAGATTGGATCGACATAAAAACCCCCTCAATGAGTTGGCCCGGGAAAATACCTGCCGGGCAAGACGATTGAATACAAAACTGATATAGTACCCTCTGATTGGCGCGAAGGTAAGGAATTCACCCATACCAAGGATACACCTGAAAGTGGCAAGTTGTCTTCGTTAACCCTGTTTCGGAGGACAACAAATGACGCGCTTGCTTGAAGCCCCGCTGGTACTGCGGCTCGCCGGGCCGGTTACCTTGACCCGCGCTGATGGGCTTGTGGTTACCCCTCGGGCGGCAAAGTTGCAGGCTTTGCTTGTCCTGCTTGCAACAGGTCAAAACATGTCCCGGCCCCGTGCCTTTTTGCAAGATAAGCTGTGGTCCGAAGCGCAACCGGCCAAGGGCGCGGCCAGTTTGCGACAGGCGCTGTCGTCGCTGCGGCGGGAGCTGGGGCCAGATGCGTTGCTTGCCACGCAAAACCTCGCTGGCTTGAACCCAGAACGGCTGAAAGTCGATTTGCGATATGATGGTGCATTGGGGGAAACACAGGAATTTGCCAGCGGGCTTGATGTGCAAGACGGCGAGTTTGAAGACTGGCTGCGGGATCGTCGGCAAGAATATGACCGACTTTTGCAAAAACACGCCCCCGGCTCTGATCAGCCGTCCAAGTCCCGTCCAGTCCTTGTCTCGCTCCCCCCGGTTTGCTCCGATGACGCGCTGCGGGCTGCGACTGAGATACTGACCTCGGATATCGCTGCTAACGTCTCTCGCACGGGAGATGCGGTCGTTCAACTCGACGTGTCGGGCGGGGTCACCGGTGACAAGCTGGCCCTTCAGGTGCGCGCGGCGCGCGTCAGCACTTCGGCGCGATATCAGGTGCAATTGATCAATGTCGTAAATCGTCAGATCGTTTGGACAGGAGCATGTAACTCCACTGCCAACGGCCCGTTTTCTGAGCCGGATATCTTTGACGACTTGATCGCGAGAGCGTCCTTCGCTGCGATTCGACATTTTGGGCGTTTCAACGAGGAAGGCAGCTTCACATCTGAACGGTTGCCCTATCAGATGTATGCGCATTTCCCGTTCCAGAATTCGCCCGAAACAGCGGCGTTCGATCGATGGCTTTCTGCTTTGCAAGACCCGCAATCGACCGCGTTGCACTTGGCGTGGCGCGCGCGTTTGCGCGTGGTCGCGATGCTGGAGCGCACAGCGACCGGACCCGAGGTGGTGGAAGAAGCGCAGGCTTGTTGCCGCAAGGCAATGGCCATCGACAGCAGCAATCCTATGGTTCTCGCGCTTACGGGCGAAGTCGCTTTGCAATTGCAAGCCCAGCCAGACGTGGCGGCGGAACTTGCTGCCAATAGTGTCGCGTTGGATCCCTATAGTCCCTTTGCCACGACGATCTATGGTCAAGCGCTGGTGCGGTGTGGTCGCGCGAAAGAGGGTTTGGAGGCCTCTCAACGCGCGTTGCGTTTGTCGGCTGGGATGCCGAACCGAAGCTGGTGGCATGTCGGATGCGCTGCCGCCGCGATGAATGTCGGCGATTTCGCTCTGGCGCGGAAACACGCGGAAATCGCGCATGTTCAGGCCCCGGAATTCCGACCGCCCTTGCGCTTCTTGAGCGGGCTTCGTTTTCAAGATGGCGATGAGGCAGGTGCTGCGGATGCGCTGGCGCGGATCAAAGCGTTGGAGCCTGACTTCTCGCTGTCCCATATGGCTGATGCCTCTTACCCAGTGGCCTCTATGCGCGGAACGCCTTTGATGGCCGTGACGCAAAGCGGGCTTCTTTAACCCCTCTGCTAAATGAAGGTGTTCAGACGGGGCCTGAGTGAAGGACCCCGTCTGAACGTGGCTCGGTTGAGCCAAAACAGGCGCGATAGCTTGTCCTCTATCGCATCTGCCCACTGGTGCGGCCACATGCTCTGTCGCCTTCGAAAGCAGGTCTTGCCGGTGCGCGAAATATACGCACCGACCTGACCCATCAGAGCACGAAGTCGCCCCCCCAGTAGTCCGAAGCGTCGGTGCCGACGCCATCTTGGATACGGATCCACAATTCGTAGGTTCCGTCGCTGTCAGTATTGCCGCGCAGCCATGTCTCGGTGCCGACATTGTAGACACCCAGTTCCCCTTCGCTCAGCACTTGGTTCGCGCCAACGAAGGTGAAGGCCTGGTTTCCGGCAGTGGTTTCATCCGCGTCGATCCAGGACAGGTTGATCCGGTCCTCGGTGACGAAGGTGAAGTTAATACCGGCCCCATCGAAGCCTTGGATGATATCGACGCTGCCTGCGGTCGATTCTGCGGTCGAGAAGAAGCGGAACTCATCCTCACCCAAGCCACCGATCAGCGTGTCTGCGCCTGCGCGGCCTTGCAGGATGTCGTCCCCGCCACCGCCATTGAGGACATCGTTGCCGTTGCCACCATCGAGCCGGTCATTGCCCGCATCGCCGTTCACAGTGTCGTTGCCGCCACCGGCATAGATGGCGTTGGCCCCAGTGGTCCCGGTCAGCGTGTCGCTGCCGTTGCCAGAGCGCAGGTTCTCGAACCCGGTGAAGCTTTCGCCGCCATAGTTCGTCGCGCCCGTGGCCAGATTAACGGTGTAGTTGAGGTTGAAACTCGTGGTGTTCAGCCAGTCCGTTCCTGCGCCACCAATCAGCGTTTCCGGCGTGCCCAGCCCGGCATAGACATAGTCGTTGCCATCGCCCGCATTATACGTGCCCCGCCCGGAGGAGGTGATCACGTCATTGCCGCCGCCGCCAAAGACCGTGTTGGTCCCAGTGCCCGCATCAATGCGGTCATTGCCCGCGCCGCCCGAGATATAGTCGTCGCCGCCTTCACCATTGAGCCGGTCATTGCCATTGCCGCCGAAAAGCGAATCGTCGCCATCACCGCCATTGATCTCGTCGTCGCCGTCACCGCCATAGATGCGGTTGTCACCAGAGGTCCCGACCAGCGTGTCATCGCCAGAGCCGGCCACGAGGTTTTCGAAGTTGATGAAACTCTCGCCGCCATAATTGGTGACACCGGTATCAAGGTTGATTTCATAGTCACCCGACCATGCCGTGGTATAGAGCCAGTCGACCCCACTATTGCCGTTCAACGTCTCGGTACCGCCATTTCCGGCATAAACGCGGTCATCGCCAGCCCCTGCATCATATGTGCCGTAACCGGAAGAGCGGATCGTATCATTTCCCGAGCCGCCCGTGACGTTGTTTGTGCCCGTGCCGCTGTCGATGTAGTCGTTGCCTGACCCGCCGTCGATGCGGTCATTGCCTGCACCGCCGTAGAGCGAGTCGTTCTGGGCCCCGCCAAACATCCGGTCATCGCCGTCGCCGCCGACCAAACGGTCGAACCCGTTGCCGCCGGAAAGGTAGTCATTGCCGTCGCCACCATCGAGCCGATCATTGCCGTTGCCGCCGGACAGGTAATCATTGCCACCTTCACCGTTCAGCACATCATTTCCGTCACCACCACTGACGCTGTCATTCCCGTCGCCCGCGTTGACTGTATCGTCACCGTCGCCGGTGCGGATCACGTTGCGAACAGCGGTCCCGACAATCGTGTCATCGCCATCGCCCGAGATCAGATGCTCGAAATTGACGAAGCTTTCACCTGCATAGTTGGTGACGCCTGTGGCCATGTTAATCTCGTAATCGCCGTTGAACGTCGTGGTGCGAAGCCAGTCGCTGCCTGAGCCGCCATTCAGGGTTTCTGGCGTGCCGAGGCCTGCAACAATCGTGTCATTCCCGGACCCGCCGTAATAGGCACCGCGCCCGGAGCTTTCGATATAGTCGTTGCCTGCGTCACCAAAAACTGTGTTGGTGCCAGACAGATCGACGATACGGTCATTGCCGTTGCCGCCGCGGATGTAGTCATCCCCGGCTTCACCATTCAGCGTATCATCGCCGTTCTGGCCGAAAATGCGATCGTTCCCCGCGCCTCCAGAGATGTCGTCATCGCCGTCGCCGCCGTAGATGTTGTTGTTTGCAGTGCTTCCAACCAACGTGTCGTCGCCGCTGCCAGAGACGAGGTGCTCAAACCCAAGAAAGCTCTCACCGGCATAGTTTGTCACGCCCGTTGCAAGGTTTATGGAGTAAGCGCCCGAGAAGGTTGTCGTGTTCAGCCAGTCGATGCCTGAGCCGCCATTCAGCAACTCGTTGACGCCTAGGCCAGCATAGACCGTGTCATTTCCGGACCCTCCATAATAGGACCCTGAGCCGGAGGAATAGATGCGATCATTGCCGCCGCCGCCATAGGCGGTGTTGTTACCGGTGCCAGCGTTGATGAAGTCATTGCCGGTGCCGCCGGACAGCAAGTCATCGCCATTGCCACCGAACAGGGAATCGTCGCCATCCAGACCATAGAGGCGGTCATTGCCATCCTCGCCATAGAGACGATCATTGCCAGAGCCACCGTTCATATAGTCGTTGCCATTGCGCCCGTAGGCGAGGTCATTACCAGCGTAGAGATAAAATTGGTCGGCAACGGATGTCCCAAAGCGGACATCGTTGCCGACCGTGCCTAAAATAAGTGCCATTCTAAAATCCTCATGCTCAAATTGCCGCCGGAAATTGACGGCGTGAGGAAAGAAAACAGCATGGGCGTCAAGCCAGCGTGATGTGGCGTCAACGAATTGATAATACGTGTTAATTTAGAGTGAATCAGTCAGCGAAGATCGCCAAACCCAGCCATTGCGCGACCAGGGCGGGCGTTTCTTGCCCCTTGATTTCAATGGTCAGAAGATTCTCGCGCATCAATTCCCGATCCGAACGGGCATGGGCGTTTTGCAGCGTAAACCGACCGCGCACTTCCGCCCCGGCCTTAACCGGAGATAGGAAGCGCAGTTTGTTCATACCGTAGTTGATGCCCATCACCTGTCCCGGCAGTTCGGGAAAGCACTCATAGACAAAGCTGCTGGCAAGGCTGAGCGTCAGGAACCCGTGGGCAATGGTGCCACCAAAGGGCGTCTCGCGCGCGGCGCGGTCAGGGTCGACATGGATCCATTGTTCATCGCGGGTCGTGACAGCGAATTCGTCGATCATCTTCTGATCGACGGTGATCCATGACGAAACGCCGACTTCTGTGCCGATCAGCGGGGTCAGGTGGTCAACGGCGGCTTGCAGGTGAGACATAGTGCGGTCCTCAGCTTGGATCAGGGGCGACGCGCACCATGCGCTTGCCTTTGTTGTCGCCGTTCAGCAAACCGATGAGGGCCTTGGGCGCGTTCTCCAGCCCTTCGACGATATCCTCGAAAATCTTGATTTGGCCAGTGCTGACCCAATGCTGGATCGCGCGGTTCGCCTTGGCGTCGTCCTTGGCGTAGTCGGTGACGATGAAGCCTTCCATCCGCAGCCGCTTGACCACGACCATCCCCGGCAGGTTGCGCGGCCCGGTCGGCGTTGTGGTGTCATACTGGCTGATCGCGCCGCAACAGACCACCCGCCCGCGCTCATTCATGAAGAACAGCGCCGCTTCCAGAATTTCACCGCCCACATTGTCGAAATAGATATCGACGCCTTCGGGGCAGGCCGCTTTGATCGCCTTGGCCAGACCCGGTTGGCGGTAGTCGATGCAGGCGTCGAAGCCCATCTCGCGCATGACCCACTCACATTTCTCAGGCCCGCCCGCGATGCCAACCACGCGGCAGCCCATCGCCTTGGCCATCTGCCCCACATAACCGCCTACCGACCCAGCGGCGGCAGAGACGAGCACGGTTTCCCCCGCAACCGGCTGGCCGACGCCAATCAGCCCGTGAAAGGCGGTTTTCCCCGCAATTCCAAAGGCTGAAATCAGATTCGAAAGTTGCGGGACCTTCGGCATCTTCTGCACTTTGTGGGCAGGCTGGGTGATGTAGTCCGACCACGTCGCCTCGCAGGCGACAATATCCCCGGCGGTGAGCCGATCAGACTGGCTCTCGACCACCTCGCAAATCGCGTAAGTGGGCATGGCATCCCCGACGAGCACTGGAGCGCGATAGGTTGCGCCCTGCATCCACGACCGGTTCGCCGCGTCGATGCTCATCAGCAGGACCTTGAGCAGCACTTCGCCTGCGCCCGCCACTGGCATCTTGGCCTGAATGACCTCGAAATGGCCCTCTTCCAGATTGCCTTTCGGCAGGTCTTTAATCACTATCTGCGTGTTGCTCATCTCAGGGTCCTTTGTTGAGTTCATCAGGCCCTAAACAGGGGTTTAGAGACATATCATGACCGAATATCGCCAGCATCGCTTTGTTCTGCGACCCGACTCGACGGAACTGCTTTTGATCCGCCATGGCGAGACGGAAGCGGCGCGCGAGGGGCAGTCGTTCCCGCTGAAGGATGGGCATGGCGACCCGGCGCTGCACCCAGTGGGCGCGCAACAGGCGCTGGAAGTGGCGGCGCGGCTGAAGTCCGAACCGATCGCGGCGCTTTATGTGACCAAGCTGCGCCGCACCCATCAAACCGCCGCGCCTCTGGCGGAGGCGCTGGGCCTGACGCCGGTTGAAGACCCGGACATTCACGAGGTTCATCTGGGCGATTGGGACGGTGGGCTGTACCGCAAGATGGCCGCGACCAACGCGCCGGAGTTTGTCCGCGCGCGGGAAGGCCACGAATGGGGCGAAATCCCCGGCGCAGAGACGACAGAGCAGCTTCAAACCCGCGTCATGCGCGGCCTCAACCGCATCGCCGCTGCGCATCCCGGTCATCAGGTCGCGGTGGTTGTGCATGGCGGCGTCGTGGGCGCGGCGCTTAGTGCCATGAGCGGGGCGCGCGGCTTTGCGTTCAACGGCGCAGCCAACGGCTCGATCTCGCGGTTGGTGATCGGACCAAGCGGCAACCTTGTGCGCGGTTTCAACGACTGCTCTCACCTGTCCGAGCATTAGTCGACCAGAAGCGCGACTTTGCCCAGCACTTTGCGGTTTTGCATCATTTCAAGCGCCTCGGCAGCCTTTTCCAGCGGGAATGTGGCGCTCACGCGGGGCTTTACCTTGCCGTCTGCGTAGAGTTTGAACAGGTCCGCCATGTTTTCCGCATGGCCCTTCGGCTCTCGGAAGGTGGACGCGCCCCAGAACACGCCGACGATCTGACAGCCTTTGAGCAGCGCGAGGTTCAGAGGGATCGACGGGATGCCCGCCGGGAAGCCGACGACCAGAAACCGCCCTTTCCACGCCATCGCGCGGATTGCCGGCTCGGCGTAGTCACCGCCCACGGCGTCATAGACGACATCTACGCCTTCGCCGCCTGCAAGCTTTTTGATCTCGCCCGAAAACGCTTTCTGCGCATCCCGGTCCATCTGCTGCGGATACACGATGGTTTCATCTGCGCCGCACTCGCGGCAGAACGCGGCCTTGTCTTCGGAGGACACAGCCGCGATTACCTTCGCGCCCGCAGCCTTCGCCAGTTCGATCGCCGCAACCCCTACGCCGCCCGCCGCGCCAAGGATCAGCACACTTTCGCCTTGTTGCAACTGCGCCCGGTCCTTCAAAGCGTGATGCGAGGTGCCGTAGGTGAAGATGAAACAAGCGGCATCCTCATAGGGCATCGCGTCTGGAATTTTGATAACCCGGCCCGCGTCGATACAGATATGGGTCGCGAACCCGCCATGTCCGGTCAGGGCCAGCACCCGCTCGCCGACGGCAATGCCCTCGACACCGTCGCCAAGCGCCTCAACCTCGCCTGCAATCTCGCCGCCCGGTGCAAAGGGGCGCGGGGGCTTCATTTGATAGAGGTCACGAATGATCAGCGTGTCAGGGAAATTCAGCCCCGCGGCACGCACCCGAACCCGCACTTCGCCCTTTTTAGGCTCTGGTATCGGAAGCTCCGTCAGTTCCAAGGTTTCCGGCCCACCGGGCGCGTTACTAAGCATAGCTTTCATCATGGTCTGAGGCCTCCCGATCCCCGAAATGACGCGGCGTTGTCATAGGACAGGTCGCTTCCGCAGGTTGTCAACCGCATATCAGGATGCAATTCTGCTGTGCGGAACATCTGACGCAAAGTCATGTCACCGAGTTGGGAGGCTCCATGGCACAAACTGAGGATCTTGAGGCGTTTCGCGCTGAGTTGCGCGCATGGCTGGAACAGAATTGCCCGCAAGAAATGCGCGACGGGCAAAACACCGAAAAGACGATCTGTTGGGGCGGCAAGAACTGGGAGTTTACCAGCGATGCGCAGCGCATCTGGTTGGAGCGGTGCGCGGCGAAGGGCTACACCGTGCCCACATGGCCTGTCGAGTATGGCGGCGGGGGTATGTCGCGGGATCAGGAGAAGGTGTTCCAATCCGAAATGGCCCGCATCAAGGCCCGTAGCCCCTTGCAAAGCTTCGGAATCTGGATGCTTGGCCCGGCGCTGCTGCATTTCGGCAGCCATGAACAAAAGCTGCACTATCTGCCGCCCATCGCGCGTGGTGATGTGCGCTGGTGTCAGGGCTATTCCGAGCCGGGCGCAGGCTCTGATCTGGCGTCGGTTCAGACCAAGGGCGAGGATCAGGGCGATCATTGGCGGGTGAACGGACAAAAGGTCTGGACCTCTTACGCCAACAAGGCCGACTGGATTTTCGCGCTGATCCGCACCGACCGCGAAGCGCCGAAGCACAAGGGGATTTCGTTTCTTCTGATCGACATGACCTCGCCCGGCGTGTCGACGCGTCCGATCAAGCTGATCTCTGGCGCGTCGCCGTTTTGCGAGACGTTTTTCGACGATGTGAGCGTTCCGAAACATCAGATTGTGGGTGAGGAGAACCGCGGCTGGGATGTGGCGAAATACTTGCTGACTCACGAGCGCGAGATGATCTCGGGCGGCGGTGGCGGCCTGACCGGTGGCCGCGCGCTGGGCGCGATCATTTCTGATAGCCAGGGCGAGGGCGCGCTGACCGAGCCGACCCTGCGCGCCGACGCGATGCGCTGCGAGGTGGACGCGCTGGCGATTGGGCTGACCATCGAACGTTACAAGGATCAGGCCGAGGGTGGCGGCGAGATTGGTGATGCCTCCGCGATGCTGAAGTATATGGGGACAGAGCTTAACAAGCAGCGGTTCGAGGTGCTGATGAATGCGGGCGGCTCGGATGCGCTGGAATGGGACGGCCCGCTGGGCAATCGCCCTGCCGATTGGCTGCGCACCAAGGCCAATTCCATCGAAGGCGGCACGTCAGAGGTGATGCTCTCCATCGTCTCGCGCCGCGTGCTTGGGCTGCCGGGGTAGATCATGGCAAAGCTTGTTCATACCGAAGAGGAAACCATGCTCGCCGATGCCGCGCGCGGGTTTCTGGATGATGCCGCACCCGTCAGCCATTTGCGTGGGCTGCGTGATGCGGGGCAAACGCGCGATGATGCGCTGTGGCGCGAGATGGCGCAGATGGGCTGGGCCGGGATCTTGGTGCCTGAGGCGCAAGGCGGCGCGGATATGGGCCATGCTGCTGCCGGGGTGCTGGCGGCGGAGCTTGGTAAAACGCTCGTGACGTCGCCGTTCTTGTCGACTGCCGTGATGGCCGCGACCGCCTTGCGGCAGGTCTCTGGCGGGCGGAGCGCAGAGGCTTTACAGGCGATTGCGGCTGGGGAGTTGACCTATGCGCTGGCGCTGGATGAAGGGATCAAATTCGACCCTAACGCTGTGGAATTGACCGCCACGCGCGTGGGGAACGGGTTCCGTTTGAATGGTAAAAAGACTTTCGTGGTCGATGGCGGTAATGCGGATCGGCTGATGGTGCTGGCCCGCACGGATGAGGGCTTGACCCTGTTCGATGTGCCAAAGGATCAAGACGGTATCACCTGCACGGCGCAGAACATGATCGACAGTCGCGACTCTGCGCGGATCGAGTTTGAAAACGTGCAAGCCACCGGCGAAGACGTGCTGGGGCAGGTGGATCATGCGATGGACGTGCTGCACCCCGCGCTGCATGCGGGCCAAGCAGCTTTGGCGGCGGAAATGACCGGCCTCGCCTCCGGTGCATTCGGTATGACCGTCAGCTATCTGAAAGAGCGTAAGCAATTCGGTGTCACGATCGGCAATTTCCAAGCTTTGCAACACCGCGCCGCCCATCTGTGGTGCGAGATTGAAGTGACGGCGTCGGCGATCCTAAACGCAGGCCGGATGATGGATACAGACCCTAATCAAGCTGATCTGGCCGTGTCCCTCGCCA
>CAZPXE010000043.1:0-13857 GCA_964590545.1 uncultured Rhodobacterales bacterium
ATCAGCAGCCGAAATTGGCTCGCTTGCAACATGACGACGCTCCCACATCCGTGCGGCATCGGTGTGCCAGAGCGCGGTTAAATCCGCGTATCCAGAGCGTTCGAAAAGTGCCGAGAGTTTTAACCAACGCCGCCCGATCAAGCGAATGCGCAAAAATTTGCCAAGCGCTCGAACAGTCCCCGCGCCGTTTTGCGTTGTCGCCCCCAAAGACACCATATCAAGGACGAGAAACCATTGAATTTCGAACCCGTCGTCATCGCCACGGCGATCACTTTGCTGGCCTTGGACACAATCGCTGCAAGTTCAGCCGCTGCCGCTGTTCAGATCGACCTTTTCGAAGACGACTCTGACGCGCAAATGAACCTGCCGGGCAGTTTCGATCTGACCGGCGGCACAAGCAGCACGCAGATACTGAACAGCGATACCGCCGCCATCAAAGCCAAGAACTTCTTCGACATTCGCACAGGTCAAGATGTCTTCTTTGAAGCCGCCGCAAACACCGATTTTGGACCTGCTCGGCGTGACAGCCGGGAGCTATGAAGACCTTCGCCAATGGCGAACGGATCAGCCACACAGTGACGGCTGCCCGCGCCGTGCCGCTGCCCGCAGGCGGCGCGATGCTGATCGGTGGTCTGGCGGCCTTTGCTGGGCTGCGCAAAGCGAAACGCGCATAAACGAGCACTCACGAAAAAGGGCGGCCCGACATACCTTCGGCCGCCCCTTCCTTTGAATTTCTCAGTTTTGGTCAGACCGCCGCCTTCAGCACGTCCGCCAGATCAGTGCGTTCCCAAGAGAACCCACCATCCGCTTCCGGTGCGCGGCCAAAGTGGCCATAAGCCGCCGTGCGCTGATAGATCGGCTTGTTCATCTCCAGATGCGTGCGGATACCGCGCGGGGTCAGGTCCATAGTATCGCGGATCGCCTGTTCGATGGCTGCCGGAGCGACCTCGCCCGTGCCAAACGTATCACAGTAAATCGACAGCGGCTGCGCCACGCCAATCGCGTAAGACAACTGAATGGTGCAGCGCTCTGCCATGCCCGCTGCCACAACGTTCTTCGCCAGATAGCGCGCAACATAGGCGGCTGAGCGGTCCACTTTGGTCGGGTCCTTGCCCGAAAACGCGCCGCCACCATGGGGCGCGGCACCGCCATAGGTGTCCACAATAATCTTCCGGCCTGTCAGCCCCGCATCCCCATCCGGCCCGCCAATCACGAACTTGCCCGTCGGGTTCACGTGCCACTGGGTCGTGTCACTGACCCAGCCTTCGGGCAGAACCTCACGAATATACGGCTCCACCACCGCGCGCACATCCGCGCTAGTCATGGTCTCGTCAAGATGCTGCGTCGACAGCACGATCGAGGACACGCCCACCGGCTTGCCGCCTTCATAAACAACCGACAATTGCGACTTGGCATCCGGCCCCAGCGTCGGCTCAGTGCCATCCTTGCGCACCTCGGCCAGACGCCGCAGGATCGCGTGGGAATACTGGATCGGTGCAGGCATCAGCGCCTCGGTTTCATTGGTGGCATAGCCGAACATGATGCCCTGATCGCCAGCCCCCTCATCGCCCTGCTCACCGGTCACACCCTGCGCGATATGCGCCGATTGCTCATGCAGCAGGTTGGTGATCTTGCAGGTGTTCCAGTGGAACTTGTCCTGCTCATAGCCGATATCCTTGATACAAGCGCGCGCGATCTCATCAATCCGGCCCATAAATTCGGTCAGCTTTGCCTGATCCGTCAGCCCAACCTCTCCGCCAATGACCACGCGGTTGGTGGTGGCAAAGGTTTCGCACGCGACACGCGCCAGCGGGTCTTCGGCCAAAAACGCATCCAGCACCGCATCAGAAATGCGGTCACAGACTTTATCGGGATGCCCTTCGGACACGGATTCCGAGGTGAAAGTATAGTTCTGACGGGACATGATGTGCTCCAGTAAAAGGTAGACCGCCACGCCAGGAAGCCGTTGTGGCAGCAGATTGTCCGGGCTTACGACCCGCACCTCTAGCGGTCAATGCTGAAAGAGTTCTAAACTCCGCGCCCGCTACGGACCTGCCGCATCAGCAACACAGCCCAAAGCAGCAACAGGACCGCCACCGGCGCGTCTCCCGTGCGCGCATACATCGTCGGTTTCAGCGCAGGTGGCAGAACCGCATCCACGTGCCCATGTACCCCTAACGGAAGCGAGGCCGTCACCCGCCCCCGCGCATCCACCACCGCCGAAATCCCGGTATTGGCCGAGCGCACCAGCGGCAGCCCCTGCTCAATCGCCCGCATCCGCGCCTGCGCCAGATGCTGCTGCGGCCCCGCATAGGTGCCGAACCACGCATCATTCGTGACCTGCAACAACAGCCGGGGCCGCGCGCCGGGGCTGCGAGAGTGTTGTGGAAACACCGCCTCGTAACAGATGAGCGGCAGCGCCGCACCAATGCCAGGAACATCAATCAGCTTCGGCCCCGGACCGGCGCTAAAACCGCCATCCACCCGCTCTGCCAGCGCCGGAATGCCGAGCCGGCGGAACAGCCACGGCAACGGCATGTATTCCCCGAAAGGAACCAGATGATGCTTGTCGTAACCGCTCTGCGCGGTGCCATCTGCGCCGAGCACGATCAAACCGTTGTAATAGTCGAACCCCTGCGCCCGTTGCACACCCAGCACCACAGGCGTGCCCGCCGCCGCCTCGCCAATCACAGCAATCGCTTCGCTTAAGTTGTGCAGCAGCCCCGGCACCGCGGACTCAGGCCAAACGATCAAGGCCGGGTCTCCCAACTTCGCTGGGTCTGCCGGGGCCTTCGTCGCCTCCACCTGCCGCCAGAAGAAAGTCGGCGCTTTCTCGGGGTCCCATTTCTCATCCTGGGGCGCGTTCGGCTGCACCACGCGCACCACAGGCGCGCTGTCACTGTCCACTAACGGAGGCACCATCGCCACCCCATGCACCAGCGCCGCCAGCGCAAACGGCACCGCGCAGGCCCAGCGCCGCGCCCCCGGCGCGTTCAGCGCCCACAGCCCAGCCGCCAGCGCCAGCAGCAAAAGCCCGGCCCCCTGCGGCCCAATCACCGCCAGCCAGATATCAAACGGACTTCCCACCAGCGTCTGCGCCAGCCCCGCCCAGGGAAACCCCGTGAGCACATAGCCCCGCGCCAGCTCCGCCAGAGCAAGCCCCAGCACCGTCGCCCAAACGCGCCCCTGTGCAGACCGTCCCAGCCACGCCCCAAACGCCCCCGCCGCGCCCCAAAACAGCGCCAGCCCCCCACACATCAGGACAATCGCGAACGGGGCCATCCAGCCATGCCGGGCAAGGTCGATGAAGAACGGCTCTACAATCCAGCGCAGCGCCACCGCGAAATAGCCCGTGGCAAAGAGCCAAACCCAAACCCCTGCCTGCCTCGGCCCCCTCGCAAACGGCAACACTGCAAACAGCACCGCCAACGCCCCAAGCGTTAGCCCCCAGACATGCTGCGGCGGCTGCCCCAAAGCACACACCGCGCCCAGCGCAGCAAGCATCATGGCGCGCGCCCATCGCGGGGCACCGCTCAAATACGCGCCCGGACTGAATTTGGAACTGACTTGGATCACAGGCAGGGTCCGACTTGTTGGCTCGCCGGAGTTGTGCATGGGAAGCGGAAGGCCCGCAAGGGGCGCTGCGTTCCAGACCTGCTTCAAGCAAAAGAGGCACGGGATCCCCCATGCCTCTCAACGCATCACTTGACCCTGACGAAAGGCCCTGAGCTAGCCATTACGCAGCCGCCTTCCTGCGCCGCTTTATGGCCGCCACAGCGCCAACACCCGCCAGCAGCATCAGACCGCTTGCAGGCAGCGGTACCGCCGCCGTTTGGTAGGAAATCAAAACCGTCGGGTCCGAGAACCGGTTGATGTTCAAATCCTCGCGGAAATCCAAACCGACCGAAAGATTGCTCCCGCTGCGCAGGTTGGCAAAAAGCGCCGCGCTGATATCAAAGGAGATGTCCATTGGCCCGGCGGACTTGTTGGTCGCGGTCCGCGCGATATTGTCCGTAATGTTCTGCGCCACGCTCGCACCAAGGCCCGCGTTGATTACAGCTTCATCCGCAGTACTGCCGTCAAACAGCCGTCCGAAATTCTGCCCCCCAACGGTCAACCGAAACCGCTCACCGCTGTTGTCAGTCCCGTTCGTGTTGAACAAATCGGCGAAACTGGATGTCAGGCGGAGCGTGACATCGCTTGTCGGCGCTATGTTCAGCCCCGTCAGCAACAACTCATACACACCAACTGTCCCGGTGTTCCCGGCAATGGTGGCGCAATCGTCAAACCCGCCGGAACCGACGCTGTCCGTTGCGCACAGATCGCCGGAAAACGACGCGCTCGTTGTAAACGTCGCTGCAGATGCGCCACCAGCCGCCAACCCGGCAACCAATGCCGTGGACAAAAGATACCTTACAGACACAGATTTTCTCCCCAGAATAAATCAATATCCGAGGGGTAGGTGGCCGCGCCGCACCTGTCCATTTCACCTTTGATTAACGGTTAACACGGGGGCAGGAATGCCCGCCCCTACTCCGTTGCGCCAGTTATCCGCACACGCAGCCGCTTGATCCGGCGCGGGTCGGCGTCGATCACTTCGAATTCCGGCCCGTCGGGGTGCTGCACGACTTCGCCCCGCGTCGGCACCCGGCCCGAAAGCATGAAGACCAGCCCGCCCAGCGTATCGATCTCTTCTTCGTCCACTTCCTCATGCGCGGTCAGTGACTGGCCAATCTCCGCCTCGAAATCCTCCAGCGGGGTCTTTGCCAGCGCCACATAGGTCCCGGCCTTTTCCTCGGTCCAGAACTGGCCCTCGTCCTGATCATGCTCATCCTCGATCTCACCGATCACCTGCTCGATCAGATCCTCGATAGTCACAAGGCCATCCGTTCCGCCATATTCGTCAATCACCAAGGCCATATGGCGCCGCTCGGCCTGCATCTTGGTCAGTAGCACGCCAATCGACATCGACGGCGGCACGAACAGCAAGGGCCGCAGCATCTCTTCCATCTCGAAATCGCCGCCACCGCCATTGAACCCGTGCCGCAGCGCGAGGTCCTTGAGGTGCACAAACCCCACCGGGTTGTCCAACGTCCCGTCATACACCGGCACCCGCGTCTTGCCGCTGTCCTTGAAGATACCCACCAATTCCTCAAGGCTCGCCGTCACAGGCATCGACAAAATATCCGCCTTGGGAACCGCGACATCCTCAACCCGCATCCGACGCAGGTTGATCATACCATGCTGCGTGGTCTGCACCGGCTGCTGCGGTGCCTCGGGCGCATCCGCCGGGCTTAACGCCCCGATCACCCGCGTGAAAAACCCCGGCGGCCGCGCGGCTGCGCCAAGGGTCCCTGTGATGCTGACGTCCTGCGCGCTCCGCGCCGCGTCAGACGAGCCGTCTATATCGCCCATCTATCCTTTACCAATGTGCCACGCGCCTTTTGCCGCGCCGTTTTAGGAATATGGGTCAGGATGACCCAAATTGCCAAGAATTTCTGTCTCAAGCCCTTCCATCACCGCCGCCTCCGCGTCGGTTTCGTGATCGTAGCCCAAAAGATGTAGCGCTCCATGAACAATCAAATGCGTCACATGCAGGTCCAGTGCTTTGCCCACCGCGCCCGCTTCCCGCGCACAGGTATCATAACTTATCGCGATATCCCCGAGACTTAACGTCCCATCCGGATCCCGCGCGGGCAGCGCCGGAGGCACCACCTCTTCTGCCGGCCAACTCAGCACGTTCGTCGGTGTTATCTTGCCGCGAAAATCCGCATTCAACGCCGCGATCCGCGCGTCATCACACCCAAGCACGCTCACCTCGACCAACTCATGCGCAATCCCCAAGCGCAACAGCACCGCCGCAACCCCCGTCTGCGCGAGAATATCAAGGCGCACATCGCCCCAACGCGGGTCCTGTTGGTCAAGTTCGATCAGCATGGCGGGGCCTTTAACGTGGCGCGCGGTTGGAGGGAAGGGGTAGCGGCGCTGCAGCCTCGGAATTTCGCAGGCTCAATTGCCGCTCAATGGCGAGCATGCGCAGTAAGCCGGCATTGCAAAGCCTTGTTGAGATGCTCCGGGCTACTCCGTTGGCATCAAAACCGAAGTACTGCCGGCAGGTGCCCGTTCTCGAAACCCACCCTGTCTGACGTCAGCGCCAATGGGACAGATTAGGCTCAGGACCCATTAATCTTGCGGCTCTGGTTTGACAGATTTACTGGCTGGACGTCGTCGCAGGCCCTTGAAATGGAGCCACTATTCCCGCGCGCTTTCTCCCGGTCAGCCAAAAAAAGTGTCAAACCAGAGCCGCAAGGTGAATGGGTTCTGAGCTTGGCAGCTGTCGCAATGAACTTCAGCGGGACCGAAAGAACTTTTCACTCTTAGGTTTTGTACTGAGCAAAACTCTTCTTGTTTCTGTTCGCAATATAGGTGCCCGCAGTTGTTGGCTCATACCGACAATCCGATTTTGCCACGCCCAATGCCAGCGGATCCACGACAGTGTCGGTATGCGGGTCGAAGAACACCGGTATGGAATACCGCGCATTTCGGGTTCGATTGACAACTCTGTGCACAGTTGACGCAAAGCGATTGTTGCTCCAGCGGGCCAGCAAATCACCGATGTTGCAGACCAAGGTTCCGGGGATCGGGGGCGCTTCGATCCAGGCACCGGATTTGCTTTGCACCTGTAGTCCGCCGCTACTGTCCTGCAACAGCATCGTCAAAACGCCAAAGTCGCTGTGGGGTGCGACGCCAAAACGACCTTCGGCTTCGTCGGCGGAGGTAGATGGCGGATAAAATACAAGTTGGCCACGCGCCAAAGGCTTTTCATAGGCCGCCCGAAAGAAGTCGGCGGGTTGGTTCAAACTTATCGCAATTGCGCCCATCAATTGCCGACCAACGTCACATACGGCGTCATAGTATGGTCGCAAGCCGGGTTCTAATCTGGGGAATACATCTGTCGGCCACTGGTTCAGCGCGACCAATGATTTTTGCTCAATCAGGTCGGGATCATCAGGGGCAGTCTCGCGTCCCCAAAAAAAGACCTCTTTCAAATCATGCGTTTTGGCTCCGGGTAGATTTGACATGCCTTGCGCCATCCACCCTCTTTGACCGGTGTTTACCGCGATCGTTTCTTTGGCCTTCGTCGGCAAGGCAAAGAAGTCTTTCGTGGCGGCAAAGGCTTGGTCCACAAGGGTTTGATCGATGCCGTGACCGGAAATGTAGAAGAAACCATGATCCGTCGCTGCCGCGTGTATTGCGGTGGCGACCCCGTGCAGGTCACTGCCGTCTATCGCGCCCGAAATATCGATCACTGGGATCGTCGCGACATCGGTAGGTTCGGCGGATGCGAAATCGGTGGGGTGCATGATGCTTCCTATTCTAGAAACTTTTGATCAACTGTACCGGGGCGCGCTGCTTCGATGCAGGTTAGGATGTCAGTTACGGGCAAGCCAAACTCTCGTTTCAACATGGCCTTGTATGGGGGCAGATTGGTACATTCGAGAAGCAGGTGTCGGTGATTTTCCGTTTTGAAACTGGTCACAAGTTGCTTGAGCTCTTTTTCGGCTTTGCTTGTGTCCAGTGTCGTTCGGTTTTGCGAAATCACCTGCCTAAGATGCGCGCTTTCGGGCAGTCCGACGATGTGGTGTGCAAAAGCCATGTAACTGCCAAAGTGCAACGGCACCAAGCTTTGCGCATCAAAGGTCAGTGTAAGAACTTCATCAGGGTCATACTGCGTCGACAGCGCGCCAAGTGCGCTCAAAGACGAACAGATCACAGGCCGATCCGTCAACGCGGCCAAATGGTCTTGCCAGTATGATAGAAACCCGCAGGAGGTTACAATGATGTCTCCCGAAGCAGCTTCTAGGGCCGTTTCGAAGGGGGAAATGTCAATCAGATCAGGGCGCGCGCTGACAATCTGGCCAACCGTGGCCTTTGGAACGCAGATGACTTCGACCTCATCACGGTAAGTCTCAGGGCAACCAACATCGCCCGGCACCCGGGGAAAGCCTGTGTCGAGTTGCAAAATGCTGACAGCCGGTGCCATGACCTATTGACGTATATTTTCGGGTAGCCAAGTCGCAATACCGGGAAAGGCGACCAAAATCACCACCATCAGCAACATCAGTCCCACCATGGGAATTGCCGTTTTCGAGATGTAGCCGATCTCGTGCCGGGTCATACCTTGCAGCACGAAGAGGTTGAAACCAATGGGCGGCGTGACTTGCGCCATTTCCACGACCACGACAATGAAGATGCCGAACCAAATCACGTCGATGCCCGCTTGCCTGATCATGGGTTCCACGATTGCCATCGTCAGCACAACCGACGAAATGCCATCAAGGAACATGCCGAGGATAACGTAAAACAGTGTGAGCGCCGCAATCAGGGTGATGGGCGACAGATCCATTTGGTCAATCCATGCGGCCAAGGCGCGCGGCAATCCGGTGAACCCCATAGACAGGGACAGAAACGCCGCCCCCATCAAGATCAAGGCAATCATTGCCGATGTGCGTGTCGCTCCCATCAGGCTCTCGAAAAACGTACCCATGGTCAGTGAGCGTTGAAAGAATGCGAGAAGCAGTGATCCAAGAACGCCAACCGCAGCCGCCTCAGTCGCTGTGGCCCAGCCGAAATACATCGAACCTATCACGGCAAAGACAAGGCAAAGGACCGGGATCAGAAATCGGCTTTCCGACAGCATTTGGCCAAGGCTCATGCCGGGTTCTGGGGCTGGGCGCTGGCCCGGCCGAAAGAAATGCCAAGCAATGATGTAGGACATGAACAGACCGGCAAGGACAAGACCGGGGATGATGCCAGCCATGAATAGCTTGATGATGCTTTCATTGATGGACACGCCGTATACGATCAGCGTCAGTGAGGGCGGGATCATAAGGCCCAAAGTTGCCGCTCCGGCCAACGTCCCCACAATCATGTATTCGGGATATCCGCGTTTGCGCAGTTCCGGGATCGACATTTTCCCAACTGTCGTCAGCGTTGCGGCGGACGAGCCGGACACTGCCGCAAAGATCGTGCAGCCCGCGATATTCGTGTGCAATAGCCCTCCGGGCAACCAGCGCATCCATGGGGCAAGGCCGCGAAACATGTCTTGTGAGAGCCGCGTTCGGTACAGGATTTCCCCCATCCAGATAAACAGCGGCAGTGCTGTAAGGGTCCAACTACTGGCTCCGGTCCAGATGGTCGTGATCATTGCATCGCCCGCTGGGCGGGTCGTGAACAATTCCATGCCGACCCAAGCCACGCCCATCAAGGCAAGGCCAATCCAAATAGATGAGCCAAGCAGCGTGAAGAGGACAAAAAGAAAGACGATTGTCGCGTAAGCTTCGGTCATTCGACGGACTCCGATACAATCGGGTTCACACCTGTGATCAACATCCGATACAGTGTGTCCCACAGTGCAACGGCCAAAAGCACGGTGCCAATCGACATCGCCAATTGTGGAATCCAAACGGGTGTATAGACCAGTTCGCTGCCACCGGATACGGCCCCGCTAAAGTCCAGTCGAAACAGCGACACGAGCCACTCGGGAATCTGATCCTGACCTTGTGTGCGGTCGTTCAGCATTTCGGAAAACTGGTTTGTTTTTATGGCGTACCGGGCAAAATAGGTGGCAATGACAGCCGCTCCGAAAACGGCAAAGACATCCAGCCAGCGGCGCAAAAAATCATTGGCGTTCAAGACAATGGAAACGCGGATATGGGCGCCTTTTGTCAAGGCGTGACACAAAGCGAAAAACGACGTCGCGGCCATCGCGTAGCCTGCAAACTCCGTGGTTCCGGGGACCGCTGTGCTGGTCCATCGCCCAACCATACCCACGACGATAAGCGACAGGATTGTGATCATAAAGAAGGCCGCAATCATCCCGCTGGCGAAATAGACCCCATCCAAAATCCGCCAGATTGGGCTTAGCACTGGCTTTAACCAAGCCCCTGCATACAGGCAGAACAATCCGAAAACGCTGGGCAATACAAAGAGCCAGACCCAAAGGGGCAGTCCCATGACCGGTGACCAATCACGCATGGTGGTGTCTCAATTCATGCAGGGGGCGTTGGTCAGCCTCGCAAAAGGCTGACCAGTTGTGTGCTTAGTTCGCGTTGTAAGCGTCGAGGATCGCCTGACCTTCTGAACCGGCTGTTTCCAACCATTCAGCAGTCATTTTCGAGCCGATCTTTTCAAGCTCAGCCAGAAATTCCGGGCCTGCGTCTTGAACGGTCATGCCGTTCTTTTCCAGCTCTTCAAAGTAAAAGTTCGCCAGTTCTGCAGACTTCGCAGCACAGGCCGCTCCGGTTTCGTCTGCTGCCTTTTGCAATCCGGCTTGCACGTCTGCATCCAGACCGTCCCAGACTTGCGTGTTCACCATGACATAGTTGCGCGGCAGCCAAGCGTTGACTTTGTAATAGTGGCTCAGGTGCTCCCAAACCTTGCGATCATAGCCTGTTGATCCAGACGAGATGAACGCAGACGCAACCCCTGTTGCCAAAGCCTGACTCAGTTCGGCCGCTTCGATTTGTACCGGGATCATCCCAAGCTCTTCCGCAAAGGTCGCGGTTGCCGAGTTGTACGAGCGGAACTTGATGCCTTGTGTGTCAGCAGAAGAGGCAACTTCTTTGTTAAAGTAGAAGCCCTGCCCCGGCCAAGGACATGTGTAAAGCGCAACAAGGTTCAAATCCGCAAGCTGCGCATTGACAGTGTCACGCGCGGCTTCCCAAAGCTTGTTGTTGTCTTCATAGCTGGTCGCAATAAAGGGCAGGTTGTCCCAACCCAGCAGCGGGGCTTCGTTGGCATGGGCAGACATGAACCGCTCTCCGATCGGCACCTGACCCGTTTGGACTGCCCGCTTGATGTCGCCGCCGCCAAATAGCGAGCCACCTGCGTGGACGGTAATGTCGATTGCACCGTTGGTGTATTCACGGGCTTTGTCGGCAAAAATGACGCCGTGCTCAGAATGGAAGTTCGTTGCCGCGTAAGCCATTGGCATGTCCCAAGACTGTGCATGGCCGTCAGCAACAGCAGTGCTTGCGATCAACGTGCCAACTGCGGCAGTGCAAGCGGCGTAAAATATGGGTTTCATTGGTGTCCTCCGAGACTGTTGTGCACTAGTGCGTAGAGTATTTCATTGGATCAAAGGGCACCAAATCAATGTTCGGCGTCTTTCCTTCAATCAGATCTGCGATGATCCGACCTGTTTTCGGACCCCCTGTCAAGCCAACATGCTGATGACCGAAAGCGCTGTAGCTGCGGCCTTTTTCATCGTTGGCCCCGATAAGAGGTAGACTGTCTGCCGGTGCAGGACGATGGCCCATCCACTCAACAACGCTGTCACACCGAAGGTCTGGCAACACCTCGCCGACTTGGGCTTTGAGTAAATCAAAGGGCGGCCGACTTGGTCCGTAGTCCAATCCGCCAAATTCAATCACGCCCGCCGCGCGCAAACGCCCGTCCATTGGGGTCAGAACAAACTTTCCGCTGGCGATCATCATGGGTGACTTGGGCATATGCGACGGGTTCACAAATTCAATGTGGTACCCGCGTTCGCTTTCGAACGGCACGTCAACGCCCAACTTATGTGCAATCTTCTTTGACCATGGCCCGGTGGCGAATACGATGTGATCTGCGCAGATATCACCGTCCGCTGTGTTCAGCGCAGTGATCACCCCCCCCGACAGCGACACGTCGCTCACTTCGCAAATTCTGAGCGCGCCGCCCTGAGCGACGAAATGATCTGCGAGTGCACGGACGTAGCGACCGGGATCAGAAATTCTTCCATGGTTCTTGCAACGCACAACGGTTTCGAACGCATTACCGAACACAGGATCGTAAGCCGCGTATGTCGCGCCATCAACAACCTCAAAGTCAACGCCTGCCGCTTTGCGTTTGGACCAACTATAGCTGTCAGCGCGAAACGCGGCTTTGGTGGCATAACCAAAGCAATAATCCTCTGAACTGATGAAAGATTCAGCGCCGGTTCCGGCTGCAAGACTAAGGTGTTGATCTACCGAGTCGTGCAAAAGCTGCGACATCGCACCTGCGTATCGATCAACATGGCCTTCATTCGCGTAGCGCAAGTAACGCACAAAGAACGGCAAAAACTTGGGCAGATAGGCCCATTTCAAAAACAGGGGAGAGTTTGCATCGAAGAGCATTCCGGGCGCGCGGCGCGCAAGTCCGGGTGTCGTCACAGGGACCACCGCACCAGCCGCCAAAACCCCTGCGTTTCCGTGACTTGTTCCGCTGGCGGGCCCCGCGCGATCAACGAGTGTCACCTTGTGGCCCGCGCGCTGTAGCCAAATTGCGCAGGACACACCAACAATCCCAGCCCCGACGACGACAATATCCATATATGTTCCTCCGCTGGACAAAAGAGGTTCCACATTTTTCAGGTAAAGGACAGAATGACACAGCAAAAAACCATCGAAAGGGATGACATGTTTTTGGCAAAAGGCCTGCATCTTATAGCGTTGTATGGTCGTTTTGCACTTGTCGTCGGTTTGATTGCCGGGATTTCGCTGCCCAACGTGGCCGCGATCCTTAAGCCGTGGTTGCCGCAAATGATCGTCTTTTTGCTGTTCATGACCGCCTTGCGGATAGGTCACAAAGACGCCTTGCGTGGTCTGAAAGGGTTGGGGCGAACCGCGCGCGTTGTCTTGGCGTTTCAGCTTGCGTTGCCGCTTGCGGCCTATTTGGCGGCCAATTTGCTTGGTTTGCAGTACTCGCCCTACGTCATGGCCATCGTGCTCGTGCTGGCCGCGCCTGCTTTAAGTGGCGGGCCGAACCTTGCGATTCTTCTTGGCGCTAATCCTGTGCCAGCATTTCGGCTTTTGATCGTCGGGACGGCGATGTTGCCTTTAACCATTCTGCCAATCTTTTGGCTTTTGCCTCAGCTTGGCGATTTAGCGAGCGCAACCTATACCGCTTTGCGTTTATTGGCCGTCATTGCAATGGCTTCGGCGCTTGGCTTGATCGCAAGCGCTGTGCTCTTTCCAACCAGAACAGACCATCAGATCGCCACGATGGATGGCGCAATGACACTTACGCTTGCCGTGATTGTGGTCGGCCTGATGGCAGCCCTGCGCCCAGCCCTCGCAAGTTCACCGCAAACCGTCCTTTACTGGCTGGCTTTGGCCTTTTGCCTGAACATAGGCTTGCAGCTTTTGACGTTTTCCCTTTTGAAACGGGTTGGTTCCCAAGACGAATGCGTTCCATTTTCGATTGTTGCAGGAAACCGAAACGTTGCCATTTTCCTGGTTACGCTGTCGCCGAGTGCTGCCGAACCCCTGCTGATCTTCTTGGGGTGCTATCAGGTGCCCATGTATCTGACACCGATCATCATGCGTCGCATCTATGCGCAAACGTAACCCAAAGCCCCGGTTCTTTTTTGCCCGACACACACAAACCGTACAGCTTGACCGCGCACTTAGCAGCTCGATGAATTGAAGTACGGTGGCAGCGCCCTTGCCAGCAAGTGGGGGGTGCTGTTTGCGGGTTGGGCGGGCCTAGCCTGCGCAGACACGGTTAGCGCAGGCTGCGTTTCATTGCAGCGGACGGAAAGCAGGTCGCCGCCTGCCCGCTCGCCTCTTGCCAGCGCCCGATGGAGCGGCGGGTTTTGAAGCCCGGCAACCCGTCGGCGCCGCCAACGTCATGCCCTTGGCGTTCGAGGGCGCGTTGCATTTGGGCGATGTCGGAGCGGAGCAGTTTGTCCACCTTGCTCCAACGGGTGGTGAAATCGGGTGAGCCGTATTGGATACGGTCGCCAATATGGCCAACGAAAAGCGCATAGAGGTCGCTTTTGTTATACTCCTTGAGCACGTAGAAATTTGGGGTAACGATGAAGGCCGGGCC
>CAZPXE010000044.1:0-13752 GCA_964590545.1 uncultured Rhodobacterales bacterium
GTTCTTGAGGCGGGTGCAAATGGTGACCATGCGATGCACGCCAGCCTCGGCAGCGCGGGCGACCAGATCGGGCAATTCTTCGATCAGGTTGGGGAAGTCCAGATGGCAATGACTGTCTGTAATTTGAGGGACCGAAATTTGGGGCGTTGTGGTCATGCCGGGGCCTGTTCTGCGGTGGTTTTCGACGCGGTGTCGTTGAGTTTGATCAGCGTATCCAGCACCAGTGCGGCAGGGTCAAGGTTCACGGCGCGGCCATGGGCGAGGCGGGCGGAGGTCTCGGCCGCGATATCGGCCCAGGCGCGCGCCGCATGAGCGTGGGGGGCGAGGCGGGCGAAGGTCTGCGCCTCATTCGGGGCCGCTTCGGGCGCGGCGATGCCAGTCGCGCCGTGGCGGGCGAGGCGCGTGAGGGCGATGTTCAGCAGCCGGATCAACAGGCCAAGTCGCGCGTCCGCCCCGCGCTGTGCGGCGGCCTCCGCCAGTGCCAGCGCGCGGGGGCGGTCAAGGCGGGGCATGGTGGCGAGCAGAGCGATCAGTTCGGCGTAAATCTCTTGGCCTGACAGCATCGTCAGCTCCAGCGCAGCCCCGACCGAGCCGCCCGACAGTTCCGCAAGCGCCGCGCCACCGTTTGCATCGCCGCCCGCTTGGGTGAGTGCAGCTTGCATATCCTCCGGCCCCAGCGGGGACAGGCGCAGCGTGCGGCAGCGGGAACGGATGGTCGGCAACAGGCGCGAGGGTTGGTGCGAGAGCAGCAGCATCGTGGTCTCGGCAGGCGGCTCTTCGAGCATTTTCAGCAAGGCGTTGGCCCCCGCTTCGTTCATCTCGTCAGCAGGGTCGACAATGACCACCCGACGACCTCCGTCAGTAAGTGAAAGGTGAAAAAACTCGGCCAGTTTGCGCATTTCCGGCACGCCGATCACATTCCGCAAGCGGCCTGTTTTTTCGTCTTCTATCCGGCGCAGCACCCGCAACCCCGGCTCAGACCCCGCAAGGATACGGGCCGCGACGGGGTGGTCTTCGGGGATGTCCAGCGTCTCCGGCTCTGGCGGCGCGCCAAAGAGGCCACCATCGTCTTGCGGCGGCGTGGCGAGCAGGAACCGTGCGATGCGGTAGGCGAGCGTCGCTTTGCCAACGCCGCGCGGGCCAGTGATGAGCCAGCCGTGATGCATCCGACCTGAGTTGAACGCCTGCAAAAACTCCGCCTCCGCGCCACCGTGCCCATATAGCTGTGCCGTCTCGCGCGGGTGCGGCGCACCGTCGATCTGGTCAGGGGCGGGGAGCATTTCGGTCATGGCTAGCGGTGTAGCATGAATGCGAAGGGAGGGAAGGGGCGTTTGGGAGCGTTGTGGGCTGCAATGCCCCCTGAGCACAATTGCGGATACCGCCAAGCGCAGGGGTGGTATCGGGCTATTCCAATGGCCCCAAGGCCTTTGTCAGTCATAGGGTTCAGACAACGCCATAGCGATTTGCTCAGTTTCTGGGCGCTGACGCGAAGGATGAGGCAGGTTTAGAAAGATAAATCGACCGGTCGTGCAAGACCGCGCGTCCGCTTTGACGAGCGCCCCATCCGCAATGGCATCTTCAATCAACGCCAAATGCCCGATCAGCATGCCAGCCCCGGCCTTGGTCTCTTCTACTGCAAGGCTGTAAAGCGAAAACTGTGCGCCACGTTGAGGGTTTCGGATTGGCGTACCAACCGTGTCGGACCACAGCCGCCAATCATCAATCCAGAACTGGTCCTGCAGCAAGGCGCTGGTGTCAAAGTCAGTAAAGTTTCTCAGATATGAGGGCGCGCAGACGGGGACAATTTCGTCCGGACACACGCATATCTGATTTTGCGCGGGGTTCGGCAGGCCAATGAAAATAGATAAATCGAACAACTCGCGGGATAAGCTTGGCGGGTTTTCCATTGCGGTTACCGAGAAATTGATATGAGGGAACCGCGTTCTGATCTCAGCCAGCCGCTTGGGTAACCAAAGCTGAGCGAGGGATGGAAGCGCGGCAATGTGAAAGTCGGTTTCCGGTTTCAAGTTGCGCAGCGCATGGGTTGCGTTTGCCAATTCATCAAACGCAGCTGTGAACTTGGGCAAAAGCTCGGCCCCGGCGGACGTCATCGCAACGCCCTGCGCATTGCGCCGAAACAACGGCGTGCCTGCCCATCCTTCAAGCGTTTTGACATGCTGGGAAATCGCACCCGGCGTCACGTTCAGCTCATCGGCGGCGGCAACAAAACTGACATGCCGCGCCGCGGCTTCAAAGGCGCGCATCGCGTTAAGGGGCGGCCCTTTCGGGCGCTTGGGAGCAATCGCCATTCTGTTAGCCTTAGTTTTTCTACGCCAAGGTTTAGCATTTCTGCTTTGCCAAGTCACCACGCGCAGGCGAAAACTGCGTCAAACGGAGAACAAATGATGACGCTTGAACACAGAGATTGGGTGCCCGCAACTTCCGAAAAACGGGTGCAAGACATTGCGAACAAAGCGGCCAATATGGTGTCCGCAGACCTTCTGGCGCGGATCGAAGCACTTGCTGAAACAAACCGGGTGATTCACGAGGAAGAGTGTTTCAACCTAAACCCGGCTACCAATGTCATGAACCCCAAAGCCGAAGCGCTTTTGTCTTGTGGCATCGGGTCTCGACCTTCGCTGGGGTATCCAGGTGACAAGTACGAAATGGGTCTTGAGGCCATTGAAGAGATTGAGGTCATTGCAGCGCAGCTTTGTGCCGACGTGTTTAACGCGCGATTTGCCGAGGTCCGCGTGCCGTCAGGGGCGCTCGCGAACCTTTACGGGTTTATGGCCACCTGCAAGGCTGGCGATACGATCATTGCTCCTCCGGCGTCGATCGGCGGTCACGTCACGCACCACCTCGCAGGATGCGCGGGGCTTTTTGGCTTAAAGATTGTCGAGGCGCCGGTCAATTGCGATGGCTATACCGTTGATCTCGAACAGCTTCGCGGCTTGGCCCTTGCTGAACGCCCGAAGCTGATCACCATCGGCGGAAGCCTGAACCTTTTCGAACATCCTGTCGCAAACGTCCGTGCAATCGCGGATGAGGTGGGTGCAAAGGTTATGTTCGACGCGGCCCATCAATGCGGAATAATCGCGGGCAAACTCTGGTCGAATCCACTCGATCAAGGGGCGCATTTCATGACGATGAGCACCTACAAAAGCCTTGGCGGACCAGCTGGCGGTCTGATCGTTACAAACGACGCCGAAATTGCAAAAGCGCTGGACGAGATTGCTTTCCCCGGCATGACAGCCAACTTTGACGCGGCCAAGACGGCTGCGTTGGCCGTGACCATGCTGGATTGGAAAGACTTTGGCGCGGATTATGCACAGGAAATGGTCGATCTTTCACAATCCTTGGCCGCGCGGTTGCACGACTTAGGCGTGCCGGTTTTCTCTGGCTCCGAAGGCTTTACAAAATCGCACCAATTCGCCGTCAAAGCCGCCGCTTTTGGCGGGGGGCAAAACGCATCAAAAACGCTTCGGAAAAGCGGATTTTTGGCCTGTGGGATTGGCCTGCCTGTTGAAGCTGTTTCAGGCGATATGAATGGTCTCAGAATTGGTACCCCGGAACTGGTTCGCTGGGGGATGACATCAAACGACGCGGAGCGCTTGGCTGAATTGATAAACCGGGGTTTGAAAGAACACGATATCGCCGCCGAGGTCGCGGACTGGCGCAGAACCTTCAACACCCTGTCATTTGTCCACTAAAGCGTTTCGAGAAATGGTGGAGACGCTTTAGGTGGCCGAAATCAGCAATTCTGCGATGCGGTCATGTTTCAAGTGCTGTGCCCATCCAAGAGCCGTCATCGAGTGATGAATATCGAGTATAGATAAGTCTGCTCCGCCAGCGATGAGTGTTTTCACGGTTTCAATCCGATTATTGGCCACGGCGGAGTGAAGCGGTGTGCAGTGACTGTGCCCACCGGGAGGGTTGTAGCGGTTTGGATCAACTCCCGACGCCAACAACTTTTGCACGATTTCGCTCCGCCCTGCGGAGGCGGCCAGCGATAGTGCTAGCTGAAGCTGATCTTCAGGCGCACTGGCCAAGAGGCGCTCAACCGCCTCTGGCTCATCTAACGCGGCAGCGGTCGGCAAATCCAGCGGAGCACCGCATTCAATAAGTGTTCTGGCAGCTTCGAATTCTTCGTGCGCCAAAGCGCTATGCATCCCAGCCGTCGGGTTTGCCCCATGTTTGCACAAAAGCCTGAGCAGCGGTGATTGCAGGCCAGCTTCGCGGCAAACCCGCCCTGATGCTGCAAGCATGACAGTTTCGTCCATGGCGTTCTGATTGCGGTCCGCGCCAGCCTTCAGAAGTATCCTTGCAATCTCCAAGGCGTTTTCAGACAGGCGACCTTGACGGTTCGGATTTTCGGGTAGGAATTCCAAAAGTGTTGGGCTTGAAAAATAGTTGCCGCCCTCAAAGACGGCTTGTTCAGTTATTAGGCTCGGATATTGCGCAAGATGCGTCTGAAGACGCACCGCGTCGCCTTCGTCTATAAAGTCCAACGCCTGTTTGAACGGACCATCCGGCAGCCGGTCATTGTGTGTTAGTAGCAGCTCTTCTTGGTGTCGTTCAGCTATGGCGGCCTTGAGCCGAGGCCAAGACCTGTAGCCGTACTCGCGTGCGATAGACAGTTGGGCATCGCTGAGCGCGAAAGTGCTTGACGCCAGTTCCGCATCCGAGAAATCAGCAAGCTTTGGGTGAAACTCTCGGGCACGCTGAAACGCAGACATGCTCCCAGTCCTGAAATCGCGCAAAAGGTCTTTTGCCTGATGCTTCAGATGGCCGAGACTGGCGGATTTTGGAAGCCTTTTTGTGGGCATGGAACTTTCCTCTCATCGGCGGGGTCCCTGCATAATTCGCCGAAAGGTCAGTTCGAGTAACCGGGCTGTCGATTGGAGTGGACTCGGTCCTTTCCGCAGGATGGATGCGCCTCCAAGACGCCACAGATGAATACCAATCCAGCAGAAAAATGCAACGATTAGCAGGCTCTCACCTCAGAATTTTGGATTAGCGCGTCCGCCTCGATGCATCCCGCTTTGTTCTATGGGGCGTTTTACGGGTCGGTTGCTGTTTTCAAAACGGGTCCTGACCCTAGCGTAGCTGCAAATGAAACTTGCGTGTTGGGTTCGAACCTTGCGGTCGATATAGTTTGCCGACGATGTGTGACCGGGCGTTGGAACAGCCAAAGGCAAACGACATGAACCGCTTTAAACTGGACCAACTGCAAACGCTGATAGCTGTCTCCAGATTCGAAAGCGTCAGCAAGGCGGCGGATGCTTTGAACCTGACACAACCGGCCGTGACCTCCCGTATCAAAGCGCTGGAAGACGCCTTGGGTTTGCAGATTTTCGAACGCAAATCAAAGGGCATGAAGCTCACCAAACGGGGTGGAATGTTGTTGCAATTTGCAGAGCAGTTTCAGCACCTGTCGGACTTGCTTGAAGAGCGCGTTGTGGACCCTAGATCCGTCGATCAATTGTTGCGCCTTGGCGTGTCGGAAACGATCGCACAAAGCTGGTTGCCCGATTTTGTCGGCGCACTGCGCGAGGCGTATCCCAATCTAAAGATCGAGATCAGCGTCGATATCTCACTGACCCTGCGCGAACAATTGATTGGCCGCGAAGTTGATCTGGCCATCTTGTTAGGTCCTATTTCGGACTTCACCGTCGATAATGTTGTTTTGCCAAATGTGCCATTGGCTTGGTATCGCTCTGCCTCAGGTGATACTTCGACCCCCGTGGATCTGTCCAAAATTCCGATCGCGACTTATGCAAAAAATACCCGACCTTACCGCGAACTCAGACTGGAAATGTTCGAACGGTTTGGCCCTGAGATTTCACTTTTCCCGTCGTCTTCTTTGTCGTCCTGTTTTCGGCTTGTCGAGGCGGGTCTGTGCGTCGGTGCCCTTCCGATGTCGTTGGCGCGAGAGCCTGTCTTGGCAGGGCGTTTGGTGCAATTCGATCCCGGATGGACCCCGCAACCGCTTCAATTCTCAGCCTCATTTCTTGGCGAGCCGCGGAACCATTTGATCGAAGCCGCTGCGGGCATCGCGAAGTCCGTTGCTGAGCTTATGGTATAAAGAAATTCTATACATAAACGCAAAAATTTAGAATTTGATTTTATGACTGAGTGGGGGAATCCTTTGGGGAACGACCGGGGATTCACCAATGACCAACATGTTTGCAACTCTAAAAACTGCGCCGATGAGCGAGCTGCGCGCGGCGATCCGGTCGGGCGCCTATGTCGGTCATACAGCCGGGCTTGGCGGTGGTAAGCTGCAGGCAAACTTGGCGATCCTGCCAGCGCAATATGCGCTCGACTTCATGCGTTTCTGCCAACGAAATCCAAAACCTTGCCCTGTGGTCGGGGTTTCGGACACTGGTAATCCGATCATCCAGACTTTGGGCGCTGACATCGATATTCGATCAGATGTGCCGGCTTATTATGTCTATGAGCAGGGCGTGCTTCGCGAAACACTCACGGATTTAAGCTCGGTCTGGCGGGATGATTTCGTCGCCTTCGCCCTTGGCTGCTCGTTCACGTTCGAACACGCGCTTCGGGCGGCGGGAATTGCGCTGTGGCATGTCGAGAACAACACCACGGTGCCGATGTTCGAAACAAATATTGCGACGGTTCCAGCCGGACCTTTTTCCGGGCCGATGGTCGTCAGCATGCGCGCAATTCCAGACGAGCGGATCCAAGACGTGATCCGCATATCAAAACAGTTCCCGCTGGCGCATGGTGGTCCGGTTCATGTGGGCGATCCCGCCGCCATCGGTATTCACGACATCACCGCGCCACAATGGGGCGACCCCGCCCCTGTGCCTAACGGGACGACACCAGTGTTCTGGGCCTGCGGAGTGACGCCGCAAGCCGCCATCCGACAGGCCAAGCCGACCCTTAGCATCACCCACAAACCGGGACACATGCTGATCACCGACGTCGCCGACGACGCCGAAACACCAATCTTTCAAGTGCAATAAAACCCAACAGGAGACCTTTGATGAAGAAACTTGCAACAACCCTTGGCGCGCTCGCCTTCGCTGCCACATCCGCTGCCGCCGACGGGCCGGTTGTGCTCAATGCCGTCGGCACATGGTCCAGCCTAACCAACTTCCAAAAGCATGAGGGACCGTTTTTCAACGAGCGTCTGAATGAGGCGTCCGGCGGCGATATCGTTGGTAAAATTCAGTCACAGTCAGGGCTTGGCCTGAAGGGCTTTGAAATCATGCGCCTTGTGAAGAACGGCGTGTTCGACTTCGCCTTCGGTCTGCCCGGCTACGTCGCTGCGGAAAACGCAATCTTCGAAGGGGCGGATCTGTCGTCGCTGACGCAAGACATCGACACGCAGCGCAAAGTGTCTGAGGCCTATTTCGAGACCCTAGAAGGCGCGTTCGAAGAGATTTACAACGCAAAGCTTCTGATGCTGTACCCGTTCCCAAGCCAAACGTTGTGGTGCAACAGTGAAGTGAACGGGATCGCAGACCTCAATGGCAAGAAGATCCGCGTGTATTCCACAACGTTGGGTGATTTTGTCGAAGGTGTCGGCGGCACATCTGTGACGGTATCCTTCTCTGAAGTAATCCCTGCGTTGGAAAAGGGCGTGGTGGATTGCGCGATCACAGGCACGATGTCGGCCTATACCGCCAAATGGAACCAAGTTGCGACGCATGCCTATACATTACGCGTCGGCTGGGGCCTCGCCTTCGGGGCGATGAACATGGACAAGTGGAACAGCCTGTCTGCGGATCAACAGGCTTTGCTGCAAACCGAAATCGCCACCCTGACGGATGCCATGTGGGCCGAAACCGCGACCGAAGATGATATCGCGATTTCCTGCATCACCGGCGGCGCCTGCGAGGTGGGTGAGCCGGGTTCGATGGTTCTGGTAGAGCCCTCTGCCGACGATCTGGCATCGCGTGACAAGATTGCGACAGAGGTGGTTCTGGCCCGCTGGGCTGAGCGTTGCGGCGAAGACTGCGCTGACAACTGGAACAAAACCGTTGGCCCAATCCTTGGCCTGACCGCGCAAGCAAAATAAGCATCTGCTTACAGGCGGGGCGCAAGGCATCTGCGCGCCCCGCCACATCCAACTCAGGTTCCCCGATATGTTAGATAAGCTTTTCAACGGCTCCCGTAGGCTTAGCCTGTGGATGACGTGGCTGGGTGGCACTCTGATCGTGCTGTCGGCTCTGCTCGTCACCCTCGAAGTCTTCCTGCGCAAGCTGTTCAACGTCTCGCTGGGCGGTGCAGACGAAATCTCCGGCTATGCGTTTGGCGTTGCAACCGCGTTAGCCCTGTCTTTCGCGTTGTTTGAGCGCGCGCATATCAGGGTCGATGCGCTTCTGGGCGCGATCCCCAAAGCGCTGCATCCGTTCATCAACCTGTTGGGGCTTTTGCTTCTGACCGGCTTCGCGCTCGTCGTCGTGGTTATGGTCTGGAGCATGGTGGGCGACACGCTGGACAATGGCTCGCGCTCGATCACCCCGATGCGCGTGCCGCTCGCGATCCCGCAAATCCCATGGCTGCTGGGCTGGATGTTCTTTGTTTTCTCAGGCGTGCTGATCGCTTTGATGGCTATCCGCCAATATGTCCGCGGGGACGAAGCCGGGGTGCAAAACCTGATCGGAGTCAAATCCCTCGATGAGCAAATCGAAGACGAGACCGTGTAAGCCATGCTGACCAAAACACTCCTTATCCTGCTGGCCCTGATTGGTCTTGCAGTGCCCATCGCCGCATCGCTTGGTTGGCTTGGCCTGATCCTGCAATGGACGGACAGCCCGATGCCCCTCTATCGCGCGATTTCGGACATGGCTTGGCAAACCAGCACCGATTTCCTGCTTGTCGCTATTCCGATGTTTGTAATGATGGGAGAAATTCTGCTGCGGGCAGGGATTACCGAACGCATGTATGATGGCATCGTCAAATGGCTAGGCTGGCTGCCCGGCGGCCTGATGCACTCCAACATCGGCTCATCTGCGCTCTTCGCCGCAACATCCGGGTCCTCGGTCGCAACGGCGGCGACCATCGGCACCGTGGCGGTCCCGCAGATCAAAAAGCGTGGCTATAACGAAAGCCTGTTTCTGGGCACCGTGGCGGCAGGCGGTACGCTGGGCATCCTCATCCCGCCCTCCATCAACCTGATCCTTTATGGATTGCTGACCAACACATCCGTGCCGGAGTTGTATCTTGCCGGGTTTCTTCCGGGCTTTCTGCTGGCCCTATTGTTTATGGCAACGGTCGTTGTTGCTTGCATGATCAAGCCCGAATGGGGCGGAGAGCAGTTGCGCCACACATGGGGCGAGCGGCTGCGCGCCTTGCCCGCCCTGATCCCGCCGCTCGGGATATTCATGGTCGTCGTTGGCTCGATCTATGCTGGTCTGGCCACTCCGACCGAAGCTGCGGCCTTGGGTGTTGTGGCCTCGATGATCCTTGCTGCGATGAATGGAAAACTGTCGATCGACATGATGCGTCAGGCGATCGAAGGTACGATGCGCACCACGGCCATGATCATGCTGATCATCATCGCGGCGGTGTTCCTGAATTTCGTTCTGTCCATCATCGGGCTGACCCAAGCCCTGACGGACTTCGTGACCGGGCTGGGCTGGAGCCCGATGCAGACCATGCTGATGATCGTTGCTGTCCTGATCCTGATCGGCTGCTTTATGGAAACGCTGTCGATGCTTTTGACGATGGCGCCGTTAATCACGCCCATCGTCGTGGCGCTCGGCTTTGATCCGGTCTGGTTCGGCATCTTGCTGATGGTGCTACTGGAAACGGCGCTGATTACCCCGCCGATTGGGATTAACCTGTATGTCGTACAAGGCATTCGAAAAAGCGGGCCGATGACGGATGTTATTCGAGGCGCGCTTCCCTTCGTCGTCACCATGTTTGCCATGCTGGCGCTTCTACTGCTCTTCCCGCAACTTGCGCTGTGGCTGCCGTCGCTGGTTTACTAGCGACGCCCTGACCATCCCCTTAGACTTGCATTCATGCGGGCCGCGTCCTGCAAACAGAGGAATTATGACCATGTGGCAATTTTGGGTCGACCGAGGTGGCACTTTCACAGATATCGTCGCACGCAAACCGGACGGTACTCTGGCCACGCATAAACTGCTTTCCGAAAACCCCGAACGCTACCCGGACGCGGCAGTGCAAGGGGTGAGGGAGCTGATGGGACTTGGCGCAGGCGAGCAAATCCCGGCGGGATCCATCAGGGCGCTGAAAATGGGCACAACAGTCGCCACCAACGCTCTGCTAGAGCGCAAGGGCGACCGAACGGCATTGTTCATCACAAAAGGTCTGCGCGATCTGCTTCGGATCGGATATCAGAACCGTCCAAAGCTCTTTGATCTGCACATCAGACTGCCCGAACTTCTATATGAAACGGCCATAGAAGTTTCCGAGCGCGTCGCAGCAGATGGCGCAATCGTCCTAGAACTGGACGAAGCGCAGACAAAAGCAGACCTCAAAGCGGTTTATGACAGCGGTATCCGCGCACTCGCCGTTGCTTTGATGCATAGCTACAGGTTTCCGGATCACGAGCGACAGATCGGCCTTTGGGCCAAAGAGATTGGTTTCTCGCAAATCTCTCTGAGCCATCAGGTTAGCCCACTGATCAAACTGGTCGGGCGCGGAGATACGGCGGTTGTTGATGCCTACCTGTCCCCGATCCTGCGCCGATATGTTGAGCAAGTTGCAAGTGCTTTGGGCGCTGAGAAAGGCGGCTGTGAGCAACTGATGTTCATGCAATCAAATGGTGGGCTCACCGCCGCGCAGCGCTTCCAGGGCAAAGACGCCATTCTGTCCGGCCCCGCGGGCGGTGTGGTCGGCATGGTGCGCACTGCGGCTGAACATGGCTTTGACAAGCTGATTGGCTTCGATATGGGCGGCACCTCAACAGATGTGTGCCACTATGCGGGCGAATATGAACGCTCTTTTGAAACCGAGGTCGCAGGCGTGCGCATGCGCGCGCCCATGATGTCGATCCATACGGTTGCTGCCGGTGGCGGCTCGATCCTGTCCTATCGCGATGGCAGAATGCAGGTCGGCCCGGAAAGCGCCGGGGCCAATCCCGGTCCCTGCGCCTACCGCCGGGGCGGGCCGTTGACGGTGACGGATTGCAACGTTCTGCTTGGCAAGCTTCAGCCGGATCACTTCCCAGCCGTTTTCGGAGCGAACGGGGATCAACCCCTTGATGCAGCGGCCGTGCGCGCCAAGTTCAACGCGCTGAGGGCCGAGATCGGCACCGACAAATCCGTCGAAGAACTGGCCGAGGGATTTCTGCGCATTGCCGTCGAAAACATGGCCAATGCCATCAAGAAAATCAGTGTGCAGCGCGGCTATGATGTCACCGAATACACCATGAACTGCTTTGGCGGCGCTGGTGGGCAGCATGCCTGCCTTGTGGCCGATGCCTTGGGGATGCAAAGCATTTTCATCCACCCTTACGCGGGCGTCCTGTCGGCCTTTGGAATGGGGCTGGCCGATATCTCGGCCATCAAAGAGCATCAATTCCAGTCATCCCTCCGCGATCCCACCGCCGCTGAGTATCTGGCCAGATTGCGCCAAGACGCGGTGGCCGAAGTCGCGGGCCAAGGCGTGCCACAAAGCCAGATCACAACCGTCGAGACAGCCCATATTCGCCCTGCAAACGCGCAGCAAAGCTTGCCCGTCGCATTTGGAACACCGGGCGGCATGACCGACGCGTTTGTGCTGGCGCATAAGCAAAGGTTTGGCTTTGCCCCGGACACAAGCGATCTGATGATCGACATACTCGTCTGCGAAGCGCTTGGCCAAACAGGCGAACGTGTGACCCTGCCAGACAGCGCGTCAACGGATCAGAGCGAAAGCAACGTGACCCTAAATTCCAGCTCGGGGCCGCAAACGGTCCCGTTGATCAACAGGGGCCAATTGCAGCCGGGCCAAACGATTGACGGCCCCGCCATCCTGACCGAACCCACAGGCACGAACATGCTCGAGGACGGATGGAAAGCCACCGCCCTGCCGGGAGGCAATCTTGTGCTCAATCGCGCGGTGCCGCTGGCCCGAAACGAAGCGATTGGCACGTGCGTTGACCCGGTGATGCTGGAAGTCTTCAACAACCTGTTCATGTCGATTGCGGAACAGATGGGCGCAACCCTCGCCAACACGGCTTACTCCGTGAACATCAAAGAACGCTACGATTTCTCCTGCGCGATCTTTGACCAAAATGGCGATCTGGTGGCCAACGCGCCGCATGTGCCAGTGCATCTCGGCTCTATGTCGGAAAGCGTCCGGCGGGTGTTGCGACAGAATGCAGGGCGCATCCGCCCCGGTGACGTGTACATGATGAATAACCCCTATAATGGCGGAACGCATCTGCCCGATGTGACCGTGATCACCCCTGTCTTCGACGCCGAAGGGCAGAATATTGTGTTTACCGTCGCCTCGCGCGGTCACCACGCGGATATCGGCGGCAAGACCCCCGGTTCTGCGCCGCCCGACAGCCGCCATATCGAAGAAGAAGGCGTTTTGATCGACAATTTCTTATTGCTCGATCAGGGCGAATTGCGCGACACCGAAACGCGGCGCCTGCTTGGGTCCGGGCGGTATCCATGCCGGAACATCGATCAGAACATGGCCGACCTCGCCGCGCAAATCGCAGCCAATGAAACCGGCGCGGCAGAGCTGCGCAAAATCTCTAACCAGTTCGGGACCGGAACTGTGCATGCCTATATGGGACATGTCCAAGACAATGCCGAAGAAAGCGTTCGCCGTGTGTTGGACGTGCTGCATGATTGCAGCTTTTCCTATCCGATGGATGGCGGCGCGAAGATCGAAGTTGCAATTGTACTCGACAAGGCGACTCGTTCCGCAACGCTCGACTTCAGCGGCACCTCCGAGCAGTCGCCTTTGAACTACAACGCCCCCTTGGCCATCTGCCGCGCGGTCGTTCTGTACGTCTTCCGCACGCTGGTGGGCAGCGACATTCCCATGAACGAAGGCTGCATGAAGCCGCTGCACCTGATTGTGCCGGAAGGGTCGATGATAAACCCTTCGGCGCCTGCGGCGGTGATCTCTGGCAACACGGAAGTCAGCCAAGCGATTGCCGACACGCTGTACGGAGCGTTGGGTGTGATTGCGGGCAGCCAAGGGACCATGAACAACTTTGTCTACGGCAACGAAAGCTATCAGAACTATGAAACCATCTGCGGAGGCACAGGCGCAGGCAATGGGTTCGATGGGACCAGCGCCGTTCACAGCCACATGACAAACACACGCATGACCGACCCCGAGGTGCTGGAGACGCGCTTCCCGGTTCGGTTGCTCGATTTCTCCATTCGGACAGGCTCCGGTGGTCAAGGGCAATTCCGGGGCGGCAACGGCATCCTGCGCAAATTGCAGTTTCTGGAAGACATGACTGTCACCGTTTTATCGTCGCATCGCGAAGAACAGCCATTTGGCATGAAGGGCGGCGCGCCCGGAGCCGCAGGGTTCAACGCGATTGAAAGGGCAGGCGGCGCGCGCGAGTCGCTGAGTGGCAATGATCAAGTCACTGCGGCGGCAGGCGATGTCTTTGTGATGGGTACACCAGGGGGCGGTGGGTTTGGAAAGCCCTGATTTGAAACGGAAACACATTGACCGTGATCAGCATCACATATCGCTTCTGACGCGAGGCCCGCTTACCTTTTGCAGAGAGTGATCGCCACGCTCGTCTTTTCATCGCAGGCGACCTGCTGGTGCCACCCTAACAGAATTCTG
>CAZPXE010000045.1:0-13744 GCA_964590545.1 uncultured Rhodobacterales bacterium
AATAGAGCCATCGGTCATCAGTTTCACCGCCCCGAACCGCAGCTTATCCGTGTTGCGCGCGCGCAGACCTTCCACATAATCCGCCGTTTGCACCGGGTCGGTCCCCGCCGTGCCAATGGCCGGAACGATCCGCAGCGGATAGCCGGGCGCGCCTGTCACCTCCAGCATTGTCGCCACATCGTCATCTTCCAGCGTGGAGTAAAGGTCCGTCACCGTGGTGACGCCCGCGTGCTGGCAGACCTTGGCGTAGGTTTCGATGCTCTCACGGCTTTGGCTCAGCTTCTTGAAATCAATGCCCAGCCGCCGCATCACTGGGAACATGGCGGCCATTTCCTGCAACTCGCCGGTCGGCTCGCCATCCGCGTCTTTGACGATGCCCTCGCCATTGCTGTCGCGAGAATAGCCGACCATCTCCAAGGCTTTGGAATTCACGCACATCAGGTGGAAATTCGAGAAGATGATCGCGATGGGCCGATCCGCGCTGATCGCATCCAGATGCTTGCGAGACAGCCGCTCTGAGGTCAGGAAAATCGGATCAAACCCCCATCCAACCAGCGGCTCCTCCGGGCCAAGCCCGCTCGCATAGCTGGTCAGCCCCGAAATCACCGCGTCAATATCGGTCATCCCCGGCCACAGCTTGCCGTTCGGGTCGATCCGGTCGTGATAGCCTGCATAGGCGTAACGCCACATCGCGCCCGCCATCATATGCGCATGACCTTCGATCAACCCCGGCATCAGCACGGCATCGGCGAGCCGATCATCATGAGCCACCTCTCCCCAGGCATCCCCGCAATCGGCCCCGCCAACAGCAAGGATTTTCCCCTCACGCACCGCCACATGGGTGGCCACAGGACGCGCGGCATCCATCGTCAGGATCTTGCGCGCGGCAAATACGGTGATTTTGCTCATGATGTGATCTCTCCGGTCTTCCGCTGCATGCGCGTGCAAAAATGTCTTTACCCCTGCGGCAGCTTGGACTTACCGTGACTCAAAACATGACAACATGGGAGAAAAAAATGACATTTCTGAAACGGATTACGGCGGCGGCCCTTCTGGCCAGCACCGCTTTTGCCACACAAGCCTATGCCGAGGGCGGCACGCTGGTGATCGCCTCGACTCAAGTGCCGCGCCACCTGAACGGCTCGGTTCAATCTGGGATTGCAACCGCGATTCCCTCGACGCAAATCTTCGCCTCCCCCCTGCGCTATGACGAGAATTGGGAGCCGCAGCCATACCTCGCCGAGACGTGGGAAGTGGCCGAGGACGGCATGTCCGTCACCCTGAACCTCGTCCAGAACGCGACTTTCCATGATGGCAAGCCCGTCACATCCGAAGATGTCGCCTTCTCGATCATGAACACCAAGGACAACCACCCGTTCAAGTCGATGTTCGAGCCGGTCAGCACCATCGACACGCCCGACGCGCATACGGTTGTCATCAACCTTTCCAAACCGCACCCTGCCCTGCTGCTGGCCCTATCGCCTGCGCTGGCCCCGGTGCTGCCCAAGCACGTCTTTGGCGACGGTCAGGACCCCAAATCGCACCCTGCGAACTCCGCGCCCATCGGCTCTGGCCCGTTCATGCTGGAAGAGTTCACCGCTGGTGAAGCCATCGTGATGAAGAAGAACCCCAACTTCTTCCTCGAAGGTCGCCCGAAGCTGGATGAGATCATCATCCGTATCATCAAAGACCCCTCCGCCCTGCTGATCGCGATGGAGAATGGCGATGCGGATATGTACCCCTTCATGGCTGGCAGCCAAGAGATCAAGCGGCTTGAGAAGGACGAAGATCTGTCCATCACCACCGACGGCTATGCGGCCGTTGGCCCGGTGAACTGGCTGGCCTTCAACACCGCGTCCGAAAAGCTGTCGGATGTGCGTGTGCGTCAGGCCATCGCCTACGCGGTTGACCGGGATTTCATCACCAAAGCCCTGCATCGCGGCGTGTCCAGCCCGCAGCGCGGCCCGATCATCGAATCCTCGCCCTTCTTTGACGAGAGCATCCCGGCCTATGACGTGGACCTCGACAAAGCGAACGCGCTCATGGCCGAGGCGGGCTTTGGCGACGGGATGGAACTGACCATCGACTACATCCCCGGCCCAAAAGAGCAGCAGCAATCGGTTGCGGAATACATGAAGTCACAGCTGAAAAAGATCGGCATCGACATAACCGTGCGCGCCGCGCCGGACTTCCCCACATGGGCGGGCCGCGTTGGCGGGCATGATTTTGAGCTGTCCATGGACGTCGTGTTCAACTGGGGCGATCCGGTGATCGGTGTGCACCGCACCTATCTGTCCTCGAACATCCGTCAGGGCGTGATCTGGTCCAACACCCAGCAATATGCCAACGACAAGGTCGACGAGTTGCTGAACGCTGCTGCGGTTGAACTGGACCTCGACAAGCGCAAAGCGCTGTATGCCGAGTTCCAGCAAACTGTCGCAGGCGATTTGCCCGTCTACTGGATCAACGCGCTGCCCTATCACACGGCCTATAACGCGAAACTTCAGAACGTTCCGACCGGCATCTGGGGCACCATGCACCCGATGGATATGGTCTCCTGGGGCGAATAAGCCGACCCTACGCCAACCCGCCCCGGCCCTGCGCCGGGGCCTCTTGGCCAAATAAGTCGAGGCCCCGGATCACGTCCGGGGCGCGGCGATCCCAGATCAAAACGGCCCGCCCCTTCGCTTGGCCCTATAAACTCCCGCCGGAGGCTCCCGCCCTTGCCGCCAGAGCCACCGCCAATAGGTAAAGTCCCGCCGCAATGAACGCCTCCTACCTCCTGCGCCGCCTCGGATACGGGGTCTTGCTGATGCTCGGCGTGGTGATCCTGAACTTCCTGCTGATCCGGCTGGCTCCGGGCGACCCGGCGGTCGTGATCGCGGGCGAAATGGGCGGTGCGACCGAGGAGATGCTCGAAAGCATCCGCGAGGAATATGGGCTGAACGAGCCGGTGCTGACGCAGCTCTGGATTTACATCTCCAACGTGGCGCGCGGGGATTTGGGCGAGAGTTTCTTTTTCAACCTGCCCGTCTCACAACTCATCGCGGACCGCATCGGCCCGACGATCCTGCTGGTGATTACGGCGCAGCTATTGTCGATCATCATTGGCATTTTCCTTGGCGCGATTGCCGCGCGCAAACCCAATGGCGTGCTGTCGGCCTTCGTGTCGGTCTTTGCCACCATCGGCTATGCGGTCCCCGTCTTTTGGACCGGTATTATGCTGATCATCCTGCTCGCCTCTGCCTTCCCAATCTTCCCTGTCGAGGGGATGCAATCCGTCAAACTGCGCAACGCGCCGTTCTGGGTGCAGTTCTGGGATATCGCGCATCACCTTGTGCTGCCCGCCTTCACCCTCGCCATCATCTATCTGGCGCAATACGCCCGCTTGACCCGCGCCTCGATGCTCGACGCGCTCAGCGCCGATTACATCCGCACCGCCCGCGCCAAGGGGGTGACGGAGATGCGGGTGGTGTTCAGCCATGCGCTGCGCAACGCGATGCTGCCGATCCTGACGGTGGCGGGGCTGCAATTCGGCAATCTGATCTCTGGCGCGCTTCTGATCGAGACGGTGTTCAACTGGCCCGGCATGGGGCGGCTCGCCTTCGATAGCATCCTGCGGCGCGACTATCCGACGATCATGGGGGTGCTGTTCTTCGCCTCGATGATGGTGGTGGTCGCCAATATCCTGACTGATTTCAGCTATCGCCTCGCCGATCCGCGCCTGAAGGACGAAAAATGACCCAACCCCAGATGACCGAGGACGACGAACAGGCCATCGCCAAGATGCTCGACCCGGTCGATATGTCCGGCGTCGTCACCCGCTCGCCCATGCAAGAGGCGTGGCGCATGTATCGGCGCAATATCCCGGCGATGTTCGGGCTGGTGGTGCTGGTGCTGATCCTGCTGGTGACGCTCTACGGCAGCTTCATCTATGCGGGCGATCCGTATGATATCGTCTGGGCCCCGCATGAGCCGCCCATGGTGTCCGAAGGCTTCCCCATGGGCACCGACTATCTGGGCCGCAACATTCTGGCAGGCATCCTGAGCGGGGGCGGACCGACGCTGGCCGTAGGCGCAGCGGCGGCGTGTATCACCATGATGATCGGCCTGCTGATCGGCGCAGCGGCGGGGTTCTTTGGCGGCTGGGTCGATAACTTGCTCATGCGCGTCACCGAGTTCTTTCAGGTCCTACCCGCATTGCTCTTTGCGATGGTGCTCGTGACCCTCTTCTCGCCCTCACTCGTGGTGATTGCCTTCGCCATCGGCGTTGTAAGCTGGCCCCAAACCGCCCGCCTGACCCGCGCCGAGTTCCTGAAAATCCGCGAGTTGGAATACGTCACCGCCGCGCGCGCCTCTGGCACGAAAAACTGGCGCATCATGTGGCGCATTATCCTGCCCAACGCCGCCCCGCCGCTGATCGTCTCGGCCACCCTCACGGTCGGCGTCGCCATCCTGTTCGAGGCAGGGCTTTCGTTCTTAGGACTCGGAGACCCCAACGTCATGTCATGGGGCCTGATGATCGGCGCGAACCGGGAATACATCCTCGACGCATGGTGGCCCGTGACCATCCCCGGCATCGCGATCTTCTTGACAGTATTTTCAGTGTCGCTGATCGGCGACGGCCTGAACGACGCGTTTAATCCGAAGCTGCGCGGACGGTGAGACGACCTACACCGCGCAACGCACCGAACGCGGACAAGATCATTAGCATCGTGGCTGGCAGCGGAACAGCCTGAGCGGCAATCTCCGTGAGCCGATAAAGCGCGCCGGTGGATTCGATCAGCACCCCGGCCCCGCCATCGGCGAAGTTGAAGAACCGGGGGTCAGTACGGTCCTGGATCGATAGATCCAGCAATGAGGTTTCCTGCAAATCCGCATCAAACAAGGCCACGTCGAAAACATCCACAACCGAGTCTCCGAGCGGTGCGCTCGTCCCATAAAGCAGGCCCGACACAAGGTCAGAAGACAGGGTGCTGATCAAATCAAACGAAGCCTGCGAAAACGCGACCCCGCTGATCGCGACGAAGCTACCCGGTATCTCGCGGTTGAACTGCGCATAGGGTGCTTCGAACTCGGCCTCACTCGGGGCATCCGGTTCTGCCACGCCAATGGCAGCAGGGGTTCCCGCGGTTCGGGCCTCCCCGGTTTCGACGTAAAATGTGCCTTCACGTGCGTTCCCGTCCGACGCGATGCCCCAGCCGAAATTCTCGACTTTGGATGTGTCCGTCAGGTCGGCCACTCGGATGGCATTAACCTCTTCCGCCGTTACACCGCCAATGTCTGCAAAGACGACAAACGTCTCGCCGTTCTGTTGCGCCAGATGCAAAGACTGGGTGTTGCGCACGCCCTTGGCCGCGACCGTGACAGATTGGCTATCGGGATCGATCAGCAGCAGTTTGGAAAGATGAGAGCCATCATCTTGCGGGGCATCAAGCCCGTTCAACCCCCAAGGCAGGCTGTCACCTGTGGCCAGCAGAACCTGCCCGTCCGGCAGCGTAACCATCCCGCCGCCTCTATGCGCGCCGCCCGAGCCTTGTACTTCGAAGCTGGCAATCGGGTCTGGATCTGTCAGGCCGCTGGGGCCAATCGTGTAGCGCGCCAGCACCTGATAGCTGGGGCCAGTGCCGTTATAGTCGTACAGATCGCTGACCTGAGTGCCGTCATCGCAGCATTCCCCAGACACGCCCTCCGGCAGTTCCGGCGCCACCAGACCCGCCGGGTTGGTTGACGATGTATAAAGCACGAATATCTCGCCCGGCGCGCTCCCGGCCGAGATATTGGCAATCGCGGTTTTGCCAAACGGCGTCACGCCTGCTGGCGGATCGGCTGCGATCGCGTCGAAACCTGCTGTACCTTCGCGGTAGAGTGTGCCGCGTTGATCCACCACATAGAGCACCCCGTCGACTACAACGGGCGAGGCGAAGTTGTTGCGGGCATCCGGCGTGCCAACCTGACCTGCCTCGGTTATCTGCACCGCTAAGGAGGATGGCAAAACGGGGTCCGGGCCAATTGGGCTGGCCTCAGCACAGACCGCCACGCCACAGAGCGTGGCGACAAAAGCGAATTGAAAAAACGGCAGCATGACGCGCCCCTGAAAAATATCGCTTTAGCCTGCCAAACGGGACGCAGGCTGTCAAACCAAAGCAACTGGAACAGCGTTTACGACAGGGCAATTCAGCCCATAAGAGCACAGATGCGTGGCAGTCGGTTAAACAGCAACCACCGCCGCCCAAACCATCACGATATAGGTCAACTGGTGCAGCGCCTGATCCACGCCAAACGCGCGCCAATAACCCGCATCAGCGGGGCCGTGATCTTGAATATCGGACCAGCGTCCTTTGCCGAAATCGATGTGGAAATGCACCACCCATTCGATCAGCACGATCACCAGCATCGCGGCCAGCGGAAAGCCCAGCACGATGAAGGACAGCGCGCTGCCACCTGCGTGGATCAGGCAATGAAGCGCCCGTCCGGGGTGAACATACACCCCGCGATTGCCAAGCATCATGGGTGTTTGCAGGAAGAAATCCGCAAACATATGCTTGAGCTGCAACAGCACAAGCAGCGCAATCGCTGTTCCGATCGAGACGGTTTCAGGCACCACACTCTCCTATCCCCCGCTATAGTTGCGCATAGATTCGTTGAAAATCAATTGATCCTTTGCGTATCGCTACTTAGGCTTTGCACAAACGACCCAGCATGGGCAATCCACCGCCGATGCCAACAACCCGGAGCAGTCCAATCGAACGGTCCCTGTTTTCCTTTATCTGGAAGTTTTCCAAGCGCGACCAGATCACTCTGCTGATCGTCACGCTGTTCTTGTTCCCGCTGCTGTATCTGACGCTGGAGTTGCCCAAGCAGATCATCAATGACGCGATTGATGCGGATGGGGATACGGTTGAGGCGTTCGGATTCACCTTCGGACAGGTGGAGTATCTGTGGCTTCTGTGCGGGTTCTTCCTGTTGGCGGTTCTGTGTCACGGCCTGCTGAAAATGCGGATCAACACGATGAAAGGCGTGCTGGCCGAGCGGTTGTTGCGCCGCTTTCGCTATACGCTGATTGCCCGCGTGCTGCGCTTCCCGCAGCCCTATTTCGAGCGCACAAGCCAGGGCGAGATTGTGTCCATGATCACTTCCGAGAGTGAGCCGATGGGCGGGCTGATGGGCGACGCGCTGGCCCAGCCGGTGTTGCAGGCGGGGCAGATGCTGACGATCCTGTATTTCCTGTTCGCTCAATCGGCGCTGTTCGGGCTGGCGGCCTGCGCGCTGATCCCGTTGCAAGCCTGGCTGATCCCCAAGCTGCAACGACAGATCAACCTGCTGAACAAAAAACGCGTGCTGCAAGTGCGGGCGCTGGCGGCGGAAATTGGCGAATCCTCAACCGGAGCAAGCACTTTGCGCGCCCATGGCGGCTGGCGCTACCGTCTGGCGATGATCACAGACCGTCTCGGGCGTCTATTCGCCCTGCGGTTTGAAATTTATCAGAAAAAGTTCTTCATGAAGTTCATCAACAACTTCATCACGCAGCTGACCCCGTTCCTGTTCTACGCCTTTGGCGGCTATCTGGTCATTCAGGGCAATATCACACTCGGCGCGCTGGTGGCCGCGCTGGCGGCCTATAAGGACCTTGCCAGCCCATGGAAAGAACTGCTGGCCTACTACAACCAATCCGCGGACATGTCCCTTCGCTGGGACACGATCACCGAGCGCTTTGCCCCTGCTGGCATGGTTGATGACGCGCTGATGCATGGCATGCCAGAGAGTATGCCGCGCTTGACCGGAGACATCGCCCTGCAAAACGTCACCGTGCGCGATGCCGATGGCAACGCAGTCCTGGATCAGATCAACACCACCCTGCCCGGCGGTAAATTGATCGGCGTTGTCGCACCCAGCGATCAGAACCGCCGCGCCTTTGCCGAACTCGTCACAAGGGAAGTGGTGCCCGGCGGAGGGAGCGTCCTCATTGGCGACAACGCGCTAAGCGAACTGCATCAAGCCACAATCGCCACGCGCGTCGGTCATGCCACCTCGCGACCAGTTCTGTTCCAAGGCACCTTTGGTGAGAACGTCTTCTTGCCACTGAAATTCGGACCGACCGGGGAAGGGCAGGACACCGACTTTGCCGACGAAGCAGGCAAGGCTGGCAATAGTATCGATATGTTGACAGCCGAGTGGCTGGACCCGTCCCGGGCACTACAATCCAGCGCGGAGGCGGTCGAAGATCGTTGGTGTGAACTGGTCGAAAGCATCGGCGGCGCAGAAGCCCTATTCCGACGCGCGATGGATCAAACGCTGGATGCAAACGCCTATCCGGAGCTCTCCGCGCAACTGATTGCGCTCCGCCCGAAAATCGCTGCCGCTTTGGCGGAAAAGGACCTCGGCGCGCAAGTCTACGGCTTCGAGCCGGACGCCTATAACCCCGCCTTGCCCGTGGTGCAGAACCTCGTTTTCGGAACGCCGATTGACCCCTTGCCTGCGGATGCGTTGGCCGAGCGGCTGGATTATCTGGAATTGATGCGCGAGTTGCGGCTGGATCAGGACCTGATGGACCTTGCGCTCGCGATCATGGAAGGGCTGCGGCAGATCTTTGGCGCAGGCGGCACGGACCATCCGCTGTTCCAAAAAACAGGCCTGCCACCAGAATTGTATGAAACCGCGCTGGAAGCGGCGTCCAAGGTGCAGGCGGGTGGCGAATTGGACGATCGCGGACAGGCTCTGCTGCTCAGCGTGCCGTCTTCGATCACCGCGCTTCAGGTCGGCCCTGCCTTCCCGGACCGCATCCGCGACAAAATCCTGTCCCTGCGCGCCAGCCACGGAACGACCCTGCGCGAGCAGATGTCAGACCTGTTTGCGCCTGTGGACCCTGCCGCCCCGCTGATCGGGATGACGGTGCTGGAAAACGCGATCTACGGCAAACTCTCGGACGAGATTGGCCCGCGGACCGAAGCGGTGCGCGCTGCGGTCGCCGAGGTGCTGCGCGAAGAAGGCGTGGCGCAGGATGTGTTGCAACTGGTCTTTGATGTGCCGATTTCATTGGGTGGCGCGAACCTGCCTGCCACCTTTGCCGAACCGCTCGCCGTCAGCCGCGCGGTCATCAAAGCGCCGGATGTGCTGGTGCTGGATCAGGTCATGTCCAGCTTCGACGCCGATGCGCGCGCGAATATGCTGGAAGCTCTGCGCCGCGAATTGCCAGAGGCGACCATCGTGTACCTGAGCGCGCAGGAAGAGGAGGCTATGTCATTCGATATGTCTATTGAAATCAATCAAGGCCGACTGACCGGCACCGCCGAAGCCGAGACGACGCAAGAGGGCGAAGGCGATGTGAGTTCTGATCTGGCGCGCAAGGTGTCCGCGCTGGAACAAACAGACTTGTTCGCTGGGTTGGACCGCAAGCAGTTGCGCCTACTGGCCTTTGGCGCGCGCTGGTATAACGCCGCCTCCGGGCAATACGTGTTTTACAAGAATGATGCACCCGATGACGGCGCGTTCATGGTGATTGAGGGCGAGGCTGACCTGCTGCTGCCCATGCCGGGCGACGAAGAGGACAAGCTGATCGTCACCGTCGGCCCCGGCGCGCTGGTGGGCGAGCTGGGCCTGATCCGCGACGAGCCGCGCGCACTGGATATGCGCGCCAAGGGCGACCTGCTGTGCCTGCGGATTGGTAAGGAAGAATTCCTCGCCGTGGTCGAAAACGATGCGGCCACCGCGTTCAAGCTGCTGCAAGTGGTGTCGGGCTACGTCAAGACGTGACGGATCAGGCCGGCGCCGGGCAGTACGGTTCCCCTCTGCCCGGCCCCGTCCCGGTTTTGACGCAAAATTGAGCTTAACCCGGCTTGCAGAACGTAACGCATCTCTGCGGCTTGCGCGACGCAAGCACTCGGGACACACTGGTCTCTATTGGGGCCGCTGTGTGACAGACATGCCCAGATTTCAGGGAGACGACCTATGAAAAACACAACAACGCTACTTTCGGCGGCGCTGCTGGCGTCGACGGCCAGCCTTGCAAGCGCAGAAACGCTGCGCTGGGCGCGCGCTGGGGATTCGCTGACGATGGACCCGCATGCGCAGAACGAAGGGCCGACCTCGGCGCTGGCGCATCAGATCATGGAACCGCTGGTCATGCGCGACATGACAGGCGCGATTGTACCAGCACTGGCGACCGAATGGGGCCCGTCGGAATCCAACCCGAATGTCTGGGTCTTCAAGCTGCGCGAAAGCGTCACCTTCCATGACGGCGCGGCCTTTGACAGCGAAGACGTCGTGTTTTCGCTCAACCGCGCAATGACGCCCGACAGTGACTACAAAGAACTGCTCGCCTCCGTGAAAGAGGTCCGCGCGCCCGACGCCTACACGGTTGAGATTGAAACCAACGGCCCCAACCCGATCATGCCGAACAACCTCACCAACATGTTCATGATGGACAAGGATTGGGCCGAGGCGAACAACGCTGTGAAGGTGCAGGATTACGAAGGGGGCGAGGATACGTTCGCCGCCAAGAACGCCAACGGCACCGGGGCGTATAAGCTGGTCAGCCGCGAGCCGGACGTCAAAACCGTCCTGGCGATCAACGAAACCTATTGGGGCAAAGACGAATTCCCCATGGACGTGACCGAGATCGTCTATACCCCGATCCAGAACGCTGCGACACGTGTTGCCGCGCTGCTGTCGGGTGAGGTGGACTTCATTCAGGACGTTCCCGTGCAAGACCTTGGCCGCGTCGCCGCTGCCGATGGGCTGGACGTGCGCACCGCGCCGCAGAACCGTGTGATCTTCTTTGGCCTGAACCAAGGCGATGCAGACCTGAAGAATGACAGTGTCGACGGGGCGAACCCGCTTTCAGACGTGAACGTGCGCCGCGCTATGTCGCTGGCGATCAACCGCGACGCGATCAAACAAGTCGTGATGCGTGGGCAATCCGCCCCTGCGGGCATGATCGCCCCGCCCTTCGTGAATGGCTGGAATGAGGAAATGGACAGCTCGTCCAAGACCGATATCGATCAGGCCAAAGCACTGATGGCTGAAGCGGGCTATGGCGATGGGTTCTCGATCCAACTCGATTGTCCGAATGACCGCTACATCAATGATGAAGCGATTTGTCAGGCGGCGGTCGGGATGCTGGCCCAAATCGGCATCACAGTGAACCTCGACGCCAAACCCAAAGCACAGCACTTCCCGCTGATTAACACGTTAGAGACAGATTTCTACATGCTCGGCTGGGGTGTACCGACCTATGACAGCGAGTATATCTTCAACTTCCTCGTCCACTCGCGCACCGACAAATACGGCTCGTGGAATGGCACGCGCTATTCCAACCCGGATCTGGATACGAAGATCGTCGCGCTGGCCTCAGAGACTGACCTGCCCAAGCGCAACGCAATGATCAATGAGATCTGGCAAGCGGTGCAAGAAGACCAACTGTACATCCCAATTCACCACCAAGTGCTGAACTGGGGAATGAAGTCGGGGGTGGACACGATTGTCGCCGCCGATGATACCGCGAAGTTCAAATACTTCAAAATGCAGTAAACTTTTCTAAGTTTACGCATCAAATCGCGGGCGGTTTCACGCCGCCCGCGATGGCCTTTTCCCAAAATCCTAACGTTCGGTTAACCCCAGCCTGTCACTCTGAGCGAGAGTGAAGGAGGTGTACGATGCCCGGCGAAAAAATGCTCGCAGTCTATGTGATTTCCGGGGCCTGTGCGGTGGTCGGTGTTGCATCCACCTTTCCCGCTCTCACCCCAACCGGCGCAACCGCAATGCAGGGCATATCACAAGAGAAATACGAAAAGGCTGTGGTCGAAGAGGCTGCCTTTTGCAAAGCGAATGGCGGCAAAAATTGTAACTGTATTGCGCAAACCGCCGGAACCGTGCGGGCCTATGACACGCCCCGCGCAATTGGCGCGACCTATATGGACCAGACACGACTGGCACGGCAGCAGGCCAAGGATCGCTGTTAGTGCGAAAAGCTTAAATGCTCGCCGCGGCGCTGACCGGGCCGTTCACGTTCTTGGCATCTGAAAAATAAAGATTTACCTACCCCGCAACTCCTCTACCCTCGTTGCATCACGAAAAGGAGAGGACAAAACAATGCGTCATTTGCGTTCCACCACCCTATTTGCCGCCGGGCTGACCTTTGGGCTGACCGTTGGGCTTGCCGCCGCCACGCAGGCCAAAGAGTTCACCTATGCGGTGACAACCGACCCCTCGACAATGGACCCACACGCGGTTTCCTCCGCGCCCGTGCTCGGATTTCTGAACAATGTCTACGAAGGGCTGGTGCGGCGCGGTAAAGATATGGCGATTGAGCCCTCGCTGGCCACGTCATGGGAACCTATCGGTGCAGGCGAAGGCTGGCGGTTCACCCTGCGCGAGGGCGTGACCTTCCACGATGGCAGCGCGTTTAACGCCGATGATGTGATCTTCTCTTATGAACGCGCCGCGTCCGAGGCGTCCGATGTCCGCTCTTGGTTCGCGCCTGTGTCCGAGGTGCGCAAGGTGGATGAGTACACCGTGGACTTTCTCACCTCCGCCCCCAACCCGCTGTTCCCGGACAGCATCGCAAACTGGATGATGATGGATAGCGGTTGGACCGAGGCCAACGCCGCCGCCCTGCCCGACAAGGAAAGCGGCAACTTCGCCACGCTGAATGCCAACGGCACCGGCGCGTTCCAACTGACGGATCGCCAGCCGGGCCTGTCCACCACTCTGGAACCCTTCGCCGGATGGTGGGGCGAGGCCGAGCATAACATCACCAAAGCCACCCTGACCCCGATCCAGAACCCGGCCACCGCCGTCGCGGCGCTGTTGTCGGGAGACGTCGATTTCATCAATCCTGTTCCCATTCAGGACACGGCCCGCCTGTCGGAAAACCCCGATGTGCAGGTCATTCAAGGGATTGAGGCGCGGGTCATCATGCTTGGCTTCCCGCATGAGGCCGACGCGTTGAAATACTCGTCCGATACAGATACCAATCCCTTCGCAGATGTGCGTGTACGCCAAGCGGTATCCCATGCCATCAACGTCCCTGCGATCCTTCAAACCATCATGCGCGGCAACGCGGCAGAGGTCAGTCAACTCGTCTCCCCCGCCATGCGCGGCTATTCCGAGGCGCTTGCGGCACGGCCTTCGTTTGACCCTGAAAAGGCCAAGTCTTTGCTGGCCGAAGCGGGCTATGCAGATGGGTTCTCTTTCGGCCTGAAATGCCCAAACGACCGGTATCTGAATGACGAAGCTGTGTGTCAGGCGGTGACGGGGATGCTCGCCCAAGTAGGCATCCGCGCCACGCTGGACGCCATGCCCGTCGCCAATTACTGGCCCGAATTGCGCGCCGACAACTACGATATGTACCTGCTGGGCTGGTCGCCGGGCACATTCGACGCCGAACACCCGATCCGCTTCCTCGCATCGACCCCGAATGCCGAAAAGAAGTTGGGAAGCTGGAATTTCGGCGGGTATTCCAACGCGCGCGTGGATGAATTGCTGCCCATGATCCAGTCCGAAATCGACGCGGGCAAACGCCAGACCATGCTGGATGAGACCAAGAAAATCCTGCAGGACGAGGTCGCTTATGTGCCGATGTATGTGCAGCCGCTGGTCTGGGGCGTGCGCGCGAATATCGAACTCACGCAGCGCCCGGATAACTTCTTTATCCTACGCTGGGTGACGGTGAACTGAGCTCTGTTGGGGGCCATCCCCCGTCTCTTTCAGAGACTCCCCCGAAGTATTTTTGACCCGAAGAAGC